>JBFMCS010000012.1 GCA_040754315.1 Bacillota bacterium | reverse complement strand
GACCAAGATTTTTTGCACCTCCACCTTAGCCGGGTTTTGGTGCTTATTTCGACGTCAGGGATGTGGTTCTCTCTTTAGGGAACTTTTCATCTGGCTATTTACGGTAATTTTACACTGGCCTTGGGACTTCTAGCCACTCCACAACCCCGCGGTCAAAGAGTTCCGGCTGTAACGGTACTCTTTTTTCCAACTGCTCCCGCTGCCTGTGCCACCCAGGCTTCAGGATATAATCAAAGCCCGACTCAAGTATCTCTCGTGTTTCTTCCGCATACATCCCGGCATCACCCACGAATACCGCTCTTTGTATCCCGAACCTCTCCTTCAAAACCTTGACCCGCTCTTTTACCGTGTTGTGGTCATGTGTGTTCCCTGGCCAGACTTCAACTGCCAGGGGAACCCCCTCCTCATCACATACGAGCCCTATGACGATCTGGTAGCGGTCCCAACGCTTGTTGCTGTATCCGTATTCTCCCTCTTCGGCTCCTGTACCCTCGAAGTAGGTGCTGCTGATATCATATGGCACGAGCAAAGGAGCCTTTGCCTGTTTTCCCCGGAGTGTCTCCTGGACACCGTAGAAGTTCTCATGCAATACGTCCATCACCCGGTACAGTTCATCCTCATCAAGTCTCTTCCGGGCCCAGGCCCCGGCTGGTCACCTAGAGTGCCCTCGGTGGTCTTAAGGTACGAGCCCTGCCTGGTTACCCACGCATAACCCTGGCCCAAGCCCATAGGAATCATACAAAGGGAAAACCCATGTGGGGGTCGAGGAAAAGTGTGGGTGCTAGGGATTTCCCGGAGGGGAAAGGCGAAAATGATCGCCCTGGGAGGCCTCGTGGCCATCCTGGCGCTAGCCCGGTACGGCGCAGGCTTCGACGACTACCGGGCCGTGACTGGGCACCTGAAGCCTGTGGAGCACGTCACTGTGCGGGACAAGGCGGTGGCGATAACCTTCGATGTCAGCTGGGGCGAAAGCGTTCCCCTCGAGGTACTGGACATCCTGAGGAAGCGCGAGGTGAAGGCCACATTCTTCGTTTCCGGGCCCTGGGCCAGTTCCCACCCACAGGCGGTCAAGAGGATGAAGGCGGAGGGCCACGAGGTAGGCAGCCACGGGTACCGCCACATCCGGCTCTCGCGCTACTCCAGGGACGTGATAGTGGAGGAGCTCCTCAAGGCTCACAACATCCTCCATGAGACCCTGGGAGAAGAACCACGGCTGTTCAGGCCGCCTGGTGGAGACCACAATGATGCGGTGATCTCCGCAGCCTTGGAGCTCGGTTACATAACCGTCCTGTGGAGCCTTGACAGCAATGACCTGAGGCGGCCCGGCGCCGACACCATCGCCAGCCGCGTGCTCAGGCGCTCAAAGCCCGGGGAGATCATACTGTTCCACGCCTCGGACAGCGCCCCTGATACACCCCAGGCACTGCCCCGGGTGATCGAAGGCTTCCAGGACGCCAAGACGGAGATGCTCACCGTATCCCATCTCCTGGACAGGGAAGAAGCGCCCTAGTCCACCAGTCCGGCCAGGTGAGCCAGGCACCTTAATGTGGCCTCGCGGGCTCGGCGGAAGGCAACTTCGATGTCCGCTGGGGGGCGCCCTTTGGAGCTGGAGCCTCCGGCCCAGGCCTTGAGGGCCTCCAGCCCATGGAGGTCGCGGCCCAGGGCCTTGAGCCTGGGGTCGTCCGTGAAGAGTGTCACAAGGAGGCCCAGGGAGTTCCAATCCCTGGCCTCCTTGTGGATCCTGTCCTTGTCAATGGCCTTTAGCACCGATCCCAAGCGGGATGTGGCATCCTGGGGCACCTCCACAGGGGAGTAGGCCTCCCTCAGCGCCATCTCCCTGGAGGACTGGTCCCTCCAAAGGCCGACCGCCTTGGCCAGCAAGCGGTGGCGCTCCAGGTAGGGCTGTAGCCGGTGCTCCATCTCAATCTCCAAGGCCTTCAGGAACAGGAAGGCACTCATGCGCAAATCCCTGGAAGCGCCCTCTTCCTGGAGTATGGCCTCTGCGGCCTTGAGTGCCTGCCTCGTATCCTCTCTAAGTTCAGTGTAGGCTGGCACGTAGCGGGAGAGATCCCTCTCCACGGTGCTCTGGGGAACGCTGATGCGGAAGAACGCTCCCTTTTGCCATACCTCGCCGTCGTGAGCCCTTATGATGTCACAGGCCACCGTTACAACGTTGGAGACGTTGCCGGGCAGGGATACCCAGTTGTTCCTGCCGTCAGCATCCACAGGCCCTATGGTGATCTCTATCTCGCCGGACTCCTCCTTCAAAGCGGAGGAGAAACCCACGGGAATCCCCGGGCTTGCCTGGGCGCTCCGGCAGGTCAGGATTGTGAGGGCAGCCGCGAATCGCTCCTTGTCCATCTGGACCTCAGGCAAGGACCCTAACCTCATTACAGGAGCCGAGCCTCCCAGGCGGAAGCCAGGCCCCAGCCGTTCCAGTGCCCCTTCCACAACGGGGCCAATCTTATGGTAGGTGCGGTCCAGGGGCTTGAGCATCTCCAGGCAGCCGATGATGGCGTAGACCGAGGCCATGGCATTCCAAAGGGAGGCCTCCATCTCGTCAACCCTCAGCTGGCCCCCGGTGGATGAGGGGACGGCCTCTAGGATAAGGTGACGCGCCTCCTCCCCCAGGGCCAGGAGGCGTCCACGGGTTACCTCCCAGGGCTGTCCCCAGTGAAGAGTGATGGGATCCGGGGCTAGTGCCTCGGCTTCAGGATCAGAGGCATCCAGCCCATACCTGCCTCGAGGGTTTCCATCCAGCGCCTTGGGGTACTCCCCCACCATCCTGATGAGGTCCTCCGACTGCCTCCTGGCCTGGAGGGCTCGGGATTCCACCTCCCTGAAGCGCGCTAGGTCGTAGCCCTCCTCCCGGGCCCGTGCACCAGACAGCGCCAGGCGCTCCACAGCCTCTCCCAGCTCGCGGGCCCCCTGGGATATCCTCCGGTTCCTCTCCAGGGCCACCCTGCGACACTCCTCGAACCCCACCCTGATGGCCATGTCACGCCAGAACTGGGAACCAAGGGAGCCAAGGACCTTCTCCAGCCCCTTATCCCGGGCATGGCCCTCCCGGATCATCCTCCATACCATCTCACCCATGAGACCCTCGATCCCGGCGGTGCTCTCCGGCTCCGCCTGCGCGGAAGTGGCCTCGCCCAGGCTTCTCCAGGCTGCCTCGAGGTCTCCCAGGGCAAGTTCGGTCCTGGCCCTGTCCTGCAGGATGGCAGGGCGATCCTGGGGTTTGGCCCTGGACAGGGCCTGGTCAAAGCAGCGAGAGGCGCCCTCAAGGTCTGCCTTCTTGGCGGCAACCCGGGCCATGAGCCAGTAGTACTGCGGATCCCCGGGGTCACGTGACCGTGCCACCTCAGCAAGGAAGACCCCGGCGTCTCCCTCGCCCCTCTCAACGAAAGCCCAGGCCCTCCCCATCAAGGCGTTGGTGGGCAGCTCCGCGAGAATGCGGCCGGCCGCCTCGGAGCCAAATCCCCCAGGACAGGTGCCTAGGAACTCCACAACCTGAGGCGCCCTTCGCTGGAGTATCTCCCTAATGGCCTCCCCCCTGGACGCATCCAGGGCTGACGCCACCTCACCTATGCCCGCGCGCCCCTTGGCCAGGAGCAGCAGCACGCACTCCTCAAGGCCCGCCCCTGTTCTCCTCCCCAGGTCCTCCACCAGGTCAGCTACGGCCTTCTTTTCACCGCTCATTGGTGTCTTCTCCCCCAGCCAGTCTGGACAGGATCCGGTCCTTGATCTCCCGGGCGGCCCGGAGGAGTTCCGGCCCGGCCTCCCAGGCTGCCTTCCCCTCAAGATCGGCCTGGATTGCCCTGGCATCGTAGGGCATTACCCCTAGGAGGCCCAGACCCTCCAAGGCCTCTCTGACCGCCTTGCGGTTTCCTGGCTTCACCTTGTTGGCCACCACAAATACGTTCCTCACTCCTATATCCTGGGCCAGGCGCCGGATGGACTTGGCGGTCTGGAAACTCCGCCGCCCGGGTTCCACCACCACGATGAAGGCATCCACCGCCGAGGCGGTCCCCCGTCCCAGGTGTTCCAGCCCTGCCTCCATGTCAACGATGACCGTCTCTTCCCTCTCCACCATCATGTGGCCTAGAAGCGCCTTTAGGAGTGTGCTCCCGGGGCAGGCGCAGCCCTGCCCACCGGCGTCCAGGCCTCCCATGACCACCAGCTTCACCCCGCCGGCTTCAACCCAGAAGGTCTCAGGGATGTCATCCACCCTGGGGTTCAGCCTGAACCACTGGCCCATGGTACCCGGCTGGGCTCCGGTCCTCTCCACAATGAGCCTGTCCATCTTGGCGATAGGCGTTATCTCACTGAGCCTCTCAGGAGATATACCCAGCGCCGACCCGAGATTGGCGTCAGGGTCGGCGTCCACAGCAAGCACAGCCCGGCCTTCCCTGGACAGCCAGTAGGCCAGAAGGGCTGACAACGTTGTTTTGCCCACTCCACCCTTGCCGGATACGGCTACCTTCACGGGCATCCCCCCTGGAGTCATGTCTAGGCGTCAATTCTACCTGGCGATACGTCTTTCCTGCCCAGGGATGAAGTGCCAAGCCCGAAGGTGCGAGCAATGGGTTCGAGCCCCCGCCCCAGGGCCCCGAAGGGGGTCCAGCGAGGCACAGTCTCATGGGCCACCAGCAGGCTTGAAGCCACGATCTCCTCCCCCAGCACCAGGTGCACCTCCCCTAGAGGCTCCCCCTGGCCAACGGGGGCCCAGGCAGTCTCCAGGATGTGACACTCCATGTCCAGGCGCCCTCGCTGGCCCCTGGGTATCACCGCAACCAGGTCCTCCTCCAGCACCGCGGGGACCTCCGGGACAAGCCCCCCCCGGACCCTAACCCACCCCACGGGCTGCCCCCGGTTCAAGGGGGTAACCATCTCGAAGTTCTCAAAGCCCCACTCAAGAAGGGCAGCGGCGTCACTCCAGCGGTCCTGGCTGTTCATCACCACCACAATGAGCTGCATGTCTCCTCTGGTGGCTGAGGCTGCCAGGCACTTCCCAGCCAGGTCCGTGGTACCCGTCTTCACCCCGTCGGCCCCCAGGTACGTCCACAGGAGCCTGTTGGTGTTCCGGAGCTTCACCTGGATCTCCTGGTCCAGCCTCCAGATGTCCGTCTCCTTCGTAGCCACACGCCGGGCAAACCCCGGGATCCCCAGGGCATAGCGGGTCATGAGGGCTATGTCGTAGGCTGTAGACATATGCCCTGGCCGGCTTATACCGTGAGGGTTCAGGAAGTGGGTGTGCAGGGCACCGATGGAGCGAGCCTTGTCGTTCATGGCGCCAGCAAAACCCTCCACGCTGCCCACCAGGTGTTCCGCTATGGCCACCGCCGCATCGTTGGCAGACATGATAAGGAGGGCGCTGGTGAGGTCTTCCAGCCTGTACTCCTGGCCCGGCCGGAGCTTCAGGGTGGAGCCCCCCGTGTAGGCCGCCCTTTTGGATGCCCTCACCCTGTCACTGGGGTTCCCCCTTTCCAGGGCGATGATACCTGTGAGGATCTTTGTGAGGCTTGCCGGGTGCCTGGGCTGGTGCCCGTTCTTCTCCATGAGCACCCTGGCGCTCTGGGCCTCAATGACCACGGCAGCCCGGGCGGTGATGCCGGGTACCCCTTTTAAAGCCTGGCCGGGAAGAGACACCACCGCCACGGAAATCACTGTGGCCAGCATGGCCAGGGCTACCTTTTTCACAAATGCCACCTCCCCACAACTCCTACCCTAGGAGTATGGGGAGGCAAAGGTGATTATTCGGAAGCCGTGCCTTCCCTATTCCACCTTGAACAACAGGTCCATTGGAACACCCTCCCGGTCTCCCTCTGGGCCCCAGGAGACCCCGTTCAGGTTGAAGGTGAGAGACCACGGTCTCCCCGCCCTGATCCTTACCTCCCCTGAGGTCTCCCACGCCTGGATCTGCCCGGGCGCGAGCATGCCGTCGAACACCACCCGGCCGTCCACGGTCACATGCATCCAGCAGCGATCCGTGATTGGCGCAACCCCTACCTCCAGCTGGACGCTCTCGGCAGGCACATGGTACTCCACTACGGTGGGCGAGATCTCCACCCTCCTGATGGCAGGCATCCCAGGCTCACCGGGGGGCTCCTCGGGGGTCGGCTCAGGCTCACCGGCGGGCTCCTCCTCTACGGGTGCCTCCACCGGCGGGGCTTTTACCGGCCTGCTTGACAGGTAGTACTGGCGGCCCAGGAAACCTCCGAAGGCCACGAGGAGAAGCACCAGCACCCACGCCGGGTAGTGCGGGGGCCGCACCCTTCTCAGCTGGACAGGCCTCTCCTCAGGCTTCAACTCCGAACTCGGCCGCACTGAGTCCTTCCAGGCCTTGTAGTGCCCCACCATCTCCCACCCGTCAAGCCCCAGGTACTCGGCGTAGCTACGGATGAAGCCCTTGGTGTAGACCTCACCTGGCATGACAGAATCGTCCCCCGCCTCCAGGGCCTCCAGGTATTTCTGCCTGATCTTGGTGGCAGTTTGCACCTCCCTGAGGCTTAGGCCCCGTTCCTCCCTAGCCCTTTTTAGGGCCTCGCCGATGTCCTTCAAAAACACCACCCCACAGAAGCTTCTGGGAAGGTCCGCTCTATCCATCCTCTTTACGGGTAGATCCTGTTGATCATCCGCGGGAAGGGAATGGTCTCCCTAACGTGCTCCGTACCGGTGATCCATGACACTAGTCTCTCGATGCCCATGCCAAAACCCGAGTGTGGTACGCTGCCGTAGAGACGCAAGTCCACATACCAGCGGTAGGCGGCCTCCGGGAGCCCATGCTCTTGGATGCGCTCCTTGAGGACCTCAACGTCGTGAACCCGCTGGCCGCCGCCGGTTATCTCACCTATGCCCTCCGGAGCCAGGAGGTCCGCAGAGAGCGTCACATCCGGCCGTTCCGGGTGAGGCTGCATGTAGAAGGCCTTACACTGGCTGGGAAAACCGTAAACGAACACCGGTTTCTCGTAGGAGTTGGAGATCAGGGTCTCGTCGGGCGCCCCGAAGTCATCCCCCCACTCTATCTCCCGGCCGCTGTCCCGCAGGAGTTCCAGGGCCTCATCGTACGATATTCGAGGAAAAGGCGGTTTAACCTGCTCCAAGCTAGAGGTGTCCCTTTCCAGCACAGCCATTTCGTGGCGGCATGAAACCAAGACATGCTGGATTACTGCCGTGACCAGGCGTTCTTCCACTTCCATGCACTCTGGGAGTTCGCAGTAGGCCATCTCGGGCTCAAGCATCCAGAACTCCACCAGGTGCCTGCGGGTCTTGGACTTCTCCGCCCGGAAGGTCGGCCCGAAACAGTAGACGCGACCGAAGGCCATGGCTGCCGCCTCGTTGTACAGCTGGCCACTCTGGCTGAGGTAGGCCTTGTCTCCGAAGTACTCAGTCTCGAAGAGGGTGGTTTGCCCCTCACAGGCGGCAGGGGTGAGTATGGGGGAGTCCACCAGCACGAAACCCTCACTGTCCAGGAAGTTCCGGGCAGCGGACACCACATGGTGGCGCACCCTCATCAGTGCGTTCTGCCTGGGGGTCCGGAGCCAGAGGTGCCTGTTATCCATGAGGAACTCTACACCGTGTTCCTTATGGGTGACCGGGTAGCCCTCGGAGGCCAGGTGCATCACCTCTAGCCCCCGGAGCTCCATCTCGTACCCGCCAGGGGCCCTGGCATCCCCCCGCGCAACGCCCGTAACCACGATGGCGGACTCCTGGGTGAGCCTCGCCAGCCCATCAAAGGTCTCAGGCATGGCGCCCCTGACAGCCACAGCCTGGAGAAAGCCTGTCCCATCCCGCACTATCAGGAAGGCAACCTTGCCGCTGGATCTCATGTTGTACAGCCAGCCCCTGATCCTGACCTCCTTTCCCAGGTAACGGGAGATGGTGTTTACGGTGGCATCCTGGGTCATTCCACAGCCTCCTCATCCGGGGTTATAAGGGGGGTTTCCCCTGTAAGAGACGCCAGCGCCTCCAGCGCCCGGCGGAGATCCTCCAGTGCCCGGCCGTAGCCGGCCCAGTCGCCCCCCTGGGAGGCCTCCTGGGCATCAGCGAAGGCCCTGGAGGCTCGCTGGATGAGCTGGGCGAGGGTGAGGTCCTCGCCATCCTGATCCCCAGGGGGTGTGGGCCCAGGGCCGCCCTCCCCAAAGAGTACCGCCAGGGCGGACGCCAGGTCATTCTCCATCACGATCTGGTCACCGTAGGCTACGATGATACGCTTGAACTCCGGTATCCTGCTGCCGGTAGACTGCAGGTAAAGGGGTTCAATGTAAAGGAGGGATGAGTTGATGGGTATGACCAGCAGGTTACCCCGGATGACGCTGGAACCCACCTGCCCCCACAGGGTGAGCTGCTGGGATATGAAGGCATCCTGGTCTATCCTGGCCTCGATCTGCATGGGACCGAACACCAGCCGGTCCTTGGGGAACCTGAAGAGCATGAGCTCCCCGTAGTTCTCCCCGTCGGAGCGGGCCGCTAGCCACCCCACCATGTTCTGCTTCTGGGCCGGGGTAAACGGGAGTATGAGCACGAACTCCGGCTCCTCCTCTCCCGGGATGGTCATGATCACGTAGTAGGGGAGCAAGGGCTGCTGTTCCCCAGCGTAGGTCTCAGTAGGCATACTCCACAGGTCTTCCTTGTTGTAGAAGAGACCCGGGTCCCTCATGTGATAGGTCGAAAGCATCTCCGCCTGGACCAAGAAGAGGTCCAGCGGGTAGCGCACGTGGGCCCGGAGGTCCTCCCTCATCTCGGAGGCCGGCTTGAACAGGTCGGGGAAGATCTTCCTGTAGGTGGCAACAATGGGATCCTCCTCATCGAAGACATAGAAGTCCACGGTCCCATGGTAGGCGTCCACCAGTACCTTCACGGAGTTCCTGATGTAGTTGAACCGTCCCCTATACGGTTCCGAGTAGGGGAAGGCGTCCGTGGTGGTGTAGGCATCGATGATCCAAAAGAGCCTCCCGTCATCTCCCAGCACCAGGTAGGGGTCACTGTCATACCTCAGGAATGGCGCGATCTTCGCGGTCCTGTCAGTGATCTCCCTGTGGAGCATCACCCGGCTGTCAGGAGTGATGGCCTGGGTGAGCAGCACCCGGTAACTCCCAACCCGCACCGCCAGGAAGAGGCGATTCAGGAATGAGCCTACCCGCACCCCTCCCTGTCCCTCGTAGTGCGTAAGAGCGCTGGAATCCCCCAGTGGGTAGTCGAACTCGGGCTCCCTGGTGTTCACCACCACGTAGTCACCGGTGAGCTCCCCGTAGTAGACCTCGGGCCTGGTCACCACCAGGCCCCCGGTGGTCCTGGGGGGTATGTCCTTTATGAAGAAGACAGGAAGCCCCTCAGTGCTCACCTCGGATGCCGGGCTCATCACAATACCATAGCCGTGGGTGAACTTAAGGTGGAGATTAACCCAGGTGCGAGCCGCCTCGGCTATCCTGGCCTGGTTAACCTCCCTGGCGGCGAGGAACACCTGGCGGACCTCGCCGTCCACGTTGTAGCGCCCAACATCCACATCATTGAACTGGTAGTAGAGGCGGATCTCCTGCAGCTGGCTGAAGGTGTCCTTCAGTGCCCTGGGGTCCCATAACCTCACGTTGTTCAGTGTATCCTGGGCTCCCTCCAGTGTCTTGAGGGTCAGTGCGACCTCCGCCGGGTAGTCCCTTTCAGCTATCCTGTCCAGCCCAAAGGCAAGATTGGTGTGGCGTATGTTCTCAATCATGTAGGGGGTCTCCTTGGAGATCTCATCGGGAGACACCTGGAACTGCTGGATGAAGGAAGGATAGAGGGAGCCAAGCCCAACCGAGGAAACCAGGAGAATGGCAAGTCCCGTGCCTATCCACCTGAACCCCCGGCTCCTTATGTTCAAAAGGGTGAGGACCACCGCGACCAAGGCTATGACGCTGAGCACCCTGAGGGCGGGGAGCTGAGCGTTGATGTCGGTATAACTTGCCCCGAAGGCCACGCCTCGCGGGGAGTAAAGGAGATTGTATACGGCCAGGCGGTAGCCAAAGGCCTTCAGTGCCAGCATCGCGGCAATGAGCAGGAACAGGTGGGTCCTGGCCGCCTGTGCCATGCTGACCCGGCCAGTCCACGTTACCGCTCCCGCCAGGACATAGTACAAGCCCACCAGCATTGCCGTGATCACCAGGATGGAGAAGGCCAGCTGGTAGACCAGGGAAACAAAGGGAAGGCTGAATACGTAGAAGCCTATGTCAGTGCCAAAGAAAGGGTCCTGTAACCCAAAGGGCGTCGCAGCGAGGAATTGCCTGATCACCATCCACTGCCCGGATGCCCCTATCCCCGTTAGTATCCCGAGAACCGCAGGGATGGCCATGATGAAGGGCGTGATGTTTGAGGGAAGCCTTACCTCCTCCACCACGTTTTGCAGCACCCGGAAGCCCACGGGACGGGTCCTCGTAGCCACCAGGAGGTTGGCCAAGATGAAGAGCGCCGTTGCCAGTGCCACCGCCAACCCCGTGAGGAGCCGGGAGGCCAGGGCGGTCTGAAACACTGTGAGATAACCCAGGTTCCGAAACCACTGGAGGTCCACGTACACATCGGCAAACAGGCTGAAGCCTGCGAAGGCCAAGAACACACCCAGACCTATGACGAATGTAAGGCGCCTAGCTCCCATATAGAGTTACATCCCCCCTCTTTTTCAATCTTTTCCATAGAGTGGTCCTGCTTATGCTCAGGCGCCTGGCCACCTCGGAACGGTTGCCGTCTGCGCTGGCCAGGGTCTTCCGGAGGATCTCATCGACCATGTCCTCCAGGGGCCCAACGGAGACCTGCACATATCCCGGGCCCGTAGCGGGCACCTCCAGCCCTTGGAGAACCTCTCTTTCCACCTCATCAAGAGCCCGGGGAAGCGCGCCGGACAGTGTAACGTAGCGAATAGCCAGGTTCCTCAGCTCCCTTACGTTTCCCGGCCAGTCGTAGCTCTTTAGCCTGGACCACCCTGCATCCGAGAGAAAGCCCACGTCAAGAAAGGGCCCCATCTCCCCGGGGGTGGGAGCCAGTTCCTGGACAAAGGCACAGAACAGGGCTTCAATGTCCCCCGTCCTCTGCCTTAAGGGAGGGATCGGGATCGAAAGCGGGAAGGAACCGAGAAGGTCAGGGTCCTCTCCCAGTCCCTGGACGCCCTCAAAGGCTGACGCGCACAGGAGGATGCCCTCCGCAGCCGGGAACGGCATTTGAAGTAGGCCCCTAACCCTCCTCCGGGTGTCCCTGGGCAGCGCCGTCACGTTGGCTAGGAACAGTGTGCCCCCCTTTGCCCGGGCCAGGGCATGGCTCAGGGCCGCCTCGGCCTCATCACAAGCCAGGGACAGGCACTCCAGGGAGACAAATGATGCCGCAGGCCTTCCCCTTGCCAGGTGAACCTGGCGTGCCCAGAACTGCCGGCCGGTACCCGTCTCCCCCAGGAACAGCACGGGTTCCTCCCTGGTGGCCACGGCCACGA
The DNA here is from genome assembly GCA_040754315.1 of Bacillota bacterium. NCBI lineage: Bacteria > Bacillati > Bacillota > Bacillota bacterium. Next base: position 13,542 of record JBFMCS010000012.1, on the reverse strand, counting down.
GCCTGGGCCTTACCTCCTTCATGGCCGGGCTCTCGGTTACCAGGGCCGGCATCAAGGCCCTGGGTTCCGCGCCGGGAAACGCCTGGGTCAGGCGCTGGAGTCGTGAAGAAAGGCGCTTGGTGACCCTCCCCATCTCCACTGCCCGGGCCACGGCATCGGTAAGGGCCTCAGGGCCCACCCTGATCTCGACGGCCTCCAGGCCTGTCCATGAGGCGAGGGATGCCACGCCCTGGCCACCCACAACTACCTGGAGCCCTCTTGTCCGGGAATCCTTGAGCGCGGACAGGATCTGGTCCCTGGAACGTCCTGGTGTGATCTCGGTGACGCCAGTGCCCACCAGTTCCCTGAAGAGCTGGACCGGAAGCGTGCCGGGTCCGAAGTGAAGAAGGGCGATGCGATCCCCTAGGGTCCTGGCCTCACCAATGGCCCGCAAGACGTCATAGGGACCTGGAGACAACGGTACCATGGGAAGGCGGGAACGGCCCTGCAAGGCTGAAACCACCTGTGAGGGAGCCACCACGGCATTGCAGCCACCGCTCTCTATCTCCCTTAGGGATCTCAGGTAGCCCTCGGGCGGGGAGACCACGGGGATGCACTGGACACCAAGATCGGAGGCCCTGGCGGCACAGCGCGAAGCCAGGTCCGCGTCGCTGGCAATGAAACCCACCATGACATCCATGGGACCCCCTCCCGTCTTGGCCAGGTGTCTTCGGTCCATCCCTTCGACAAACGAAAGAGGTATCCCTGCCCCAGCCCACCCGACTTCCAGGACCATCTAGGCCTCTTCCACGAATAGCCTTATCGCCTCCAGCACCCCGTCGGTAAAGGGCTCCCGGGTAACGTAGTCGGCGCCTGGCCAGAGGTCCTCCGGGGCGTTGGAGACCAGCACTCCAATCCCAGCGTACTTTAGCATTCCCATGTCGTTCAGGCCGTCCCCAACCGCCATCACGCTCTCACGGGGAATGCCAAGGTGACGGGCAACAGCCTCAACCCCGGCGGCCTTGGATGCCATAGGGTGGAGGAAGTCCACGAAGAATGGGGCGGAACTCGTGACACACACGGTGTTCCCAAACCTCCGGGCCATCTCCTCGCGGATCTCCTTCGTCCTGGCCAGGGTTGTCCTGAGCACGATCATGACAGGTTCTTCCAGGTCCTCCCGGAGAATGTCCCGGGACAGTTCGATGGGGTGCCCAAGACTCCTGGCATAGAGGGGGCTGAAGGAGCTGGGGCGATCCGCCAGGATCCTCTCCCCGGTGAACACATAGGTGGGCACACCCAACCCCCGGGTCTCCTCCAGCACACGCGTGGCCACGTCCCTGGGCAGCACCAGGCACCCCAGTTCCTCCCCCGTGAGGGCGCTCTTTATCACCGCGCCGCTCCCCGCCACGATTGGTTCAAAAAGCCCTAGTTCCCTGGCATAGCGGGCCGCGGATGGGAAGGTCCTTCCCGTGGCGATGCTGAACCTGACCCCGGCCCTCCTCAGCCTGGCCACGGTTGCCTTCACGTCATCCCGGAGCACCTTGGACCTGTCCAGGAGCGTGCCGTCCAGATCAACGACCACCAGCCTGACAACCTTCTTCTGCATCATCATCCCGCAAAGCCCCATCTAGAACTCGATCCCGGCCTGTGCCGAGACCCCGGCCTGGTAGTGATGCTTAACCTCCTGAACCTCGCTTACCAGGTCAGCCCTGTGGATTATGGCCTCGGTCGCCCCCCGGCCCGTGAGGATGATGTCAGCCTCAGGGGGCTTCAGGTCTAGGAGCCCCAGGACGTCCTCCTCTGAGACCAGCCCGTAGTCCACCGCCACGTTTACCTCGTCCAGTATGAGAAGGTCGCACCCTCCACTGGTGAGAGCCTCTTGAGCCAGTTCCAGGCCTTCCTGGGCCTTCCTCATGTCCTCAGGGTCGGGGTTTCCCTTGCGGGCAAACCGGTCGCTCCCGGACTGGACCACGGTAAACCCAGGGAGGGCCTTCAGGGCCTCCGTCTCCCCGTAGAGTCTCCCGGGGCCCTTCATGAACTGGACCATGAGCACTCGTCTTGCGTGTCCCACGGACCTCACCCCCATGCCTATGGCCGCTGTGGTCTTTCCCTTGCCCTTCCCTGTGAAAACCATGATAACGCCCTGTCGTGACACCTTCATTCCTCCCAAGCCCTTTGGCCTTTGTTGCCTCCTGCGCATAGTATAGTCAATGACAAGGAGGGCTTCTCATGTACACTCCCCGGGCTTACATGGCCTACCCTGATCAGGTTCACGTAACCATCGACGTCACCAGCCGTTTTCTCACGCTGAGCCTCCGCAGGGCAACCCATGGGGTGTACCCTGTAGCTGTGGGGAAACCGTCCACCCCTACCCCCGTGGGAAAGTGGAGCATCGGCCATAAGGTGGTCCACCCCAACTGGCACGTTCTGGGCACCCGCTGGATGGGACTGAACATTCCCTGGGCAAACTACGGGATACACGGCACCAACGCACCCTGGTCCATCGGCCGCTACATCTCCAATGGATGCATACGCATGCACAATCATGATATCGAGGCCATCTTCCCCCTGGTGCCAGTGGGAACCCCTGTCAGCATCGTATCCTCGTACGGGCACTGGCAGGGCCCCACAGGACCCACGAGGGACGAGGTATGGCTCCTGCAGGTGCGCCTCAGGGACCTGGGCCATGACCCAGGCCCGGTGGACGGTATCTCCGGCCCCAGGACCCAGGGAGCGCTCATGGCCTTCCAGCGCCAGGTGGGCCTTCCGGCCACCGGCAGACTCGACCAGGAGGCCCGGGCCGCCTTGGGTCTCTAGCCGCCTACGGGTTCCGGGCGGGCAAGGAGAAGGAACCTACCTCACCAGAAACCAGGCGCACCAGGTCCTCCGAGAGGAGTTCCACACCCAGGAGGAGGTCCCCGGAGCTTATATCCACATAACGCCCCCTGGTAATGGCGTCATCAAGGAGTACCCTGCAGGGCTCGGGCAGGGCCAGCGGGGACACGGCCCCCAGTGGAAAGCCTGTGAAGTTTTCCAGCTCCTCCCGGGTGGCCATAGCCGCGGAAGTGCCCAGCCGCATCTTGAGCTTCCTCCAGTCAATCTCCCTGTCCCCCTGCACAAGGACCATGAGGAAGCCCTCCCCATCCTTCAAGAGCATTGCCTTGATAACCTGGGACAGCCTGATCCCTCGCTCCCGCGCGGCATCCCTGGCTGTGTAGACCGCTTTAGAGTGAGGCTTCAGGACATAACTCACCCCTACAGATTCGAGGTACCTCGTAACCCGTGTCTCCATGTTATTCCCCCGCCGGTATGCCGTCCCTGGTGTTGATTCCCCGGCAGGCACCAGATCCCCTGCCTCTTCGTACAGGAGGCATTCTACCCTGAAGGTATTGGGCCCAGGGAAAGAGAACAATGACTGGACGACGGCCCGGGGGTGATGAAGGTGTCCATGGTCAACCTCACTCTCTCAGAAAGCGCCCCGCCCCTCCGACCCGGGGACGTCCTGGATCACGAGATGGCCGCGGGCCCCAGGTCTCTCCTGGATGCAGGGGTGGTTTCATCCCTGGCCCAAGAGGGCCTGGCCCTCGACCAACTGGTCTTCGTGCCCCAGGGCACCCCGCCCCGGGGTGATGCCCTTTCCCACCTTCACTGGTGCCTGGAGCAGGTGGCCTTCAGCACTCAGGAAGCAGCTGCCCGGGGGAGTCTCCCGCTAACCCTCGGTGACTGCACCGTTGCCATAGGGGTCATGGCGGGTTTACAGCGTCGGTCAAACAGGGTCGCCGTGGTCTGGATGGACGCCCACGGTGACCTCAATACGGAGGCATCCTCCCTCTCGGGCTACCTGGGAGGAATGCCCCTGGGGTGCCTCCTGGGACACTCCCTGCCCGGCATTGCCCGGGCCCTGGGATTGACGGGCCTGGCCGAGACCTCCGTGATCCACGTGGGGGCCAGGGATCTGGACCCATACGAGGAAGCCTTCCTGGAACGCTCCAGGGTGACGGTGGTGTCCTGCCAGGAGGTGAACGAGCCAGGCCTCCAGGCCAGGACAGCCCGGAACCTGGGCAAGATGCTCAGGGGACACGACGCCGTCTATCTCCACGTGGATGTAGATGTTCTAGATCCCTCAGTCATGCCCTGCGTAACCTTCCCCTCCCCACTTGGCCTGTCCCTGGATGCCCTCAGCAGCCTTATAACGGCACTAGCTGCTTCAGCCCCGGTATGGGCCCTCACCGTTTCGGCCTTCAATCCCGCCCGGCCCGGGGCCGGCAGGGCTGGCAAGGTTCTGGCTGGGGCGACTTCCAGGTGGGCGGCGTCACTGGTGGCCGGGGGGTCCAAGGTGCCCCCAGCCCTTAAGTCGCCGGATGCTCCGGGGGGGCAGCCACCTAAAGGAGGTCAACCGTTGTGAAGGTATTCATCTCCGCGGACATGGAGGGGGTCACCGGTGTGGTGTCCTGGGACCACGTGAGCCGGGAAAACCCTGAGTACGAGCGACACCGCCTCACAATGACGCTGGAGGTCAACGCGGCCATCGAGGGAGCCTTTGATGGAGGCGCCACCGAGGTTACCGTTAACGATTCCCATGATACCATGAAGAACCTGCTACTTGAGGAGATACACCCGGAGGCCCGGGTGATCACGGGGTCTCCCAAACCCTCCAGCATGTGCCAGGGACTGGACGAGAGCTTCGGAGCTGTGTTCCTCACGGGCTGCCACGCCCGGGCGGGAACCCCTGGGGTCCTAAGCCACACCTACACACAGGACGTGGCCGAGTTGCGGTTCAACGGGATGGTGTTCGGGGAGATCGCCATGAACGCGGCCTTCGCCGGGGCGGTAGGAGTGCCCGTGGCACTGGTGGTAGGCGATTCCGCCGCGGCAGAAGAGGCCATCGGGGCCCTGGGGCACCTGGGTCCAGTCCAGGCCCTGGCGGTAAAGCGCCACGTGACCCGCTTCTCAGCGGACCACACCCACCCCAGCAGGAGCAGGCAGCTCATCAGGGAGGCTGCCCGGAGGGCGGTCTTGGGAGCCTCAAGGATAAGCCCCTTCCTGGTGGAGGGGCCTGTGGGTGTGGAGATTCGCTTCATCAACCCGGGGCTGGCCGACGCCGCCAGCCTCATGCCTGGGGTCACCCGGCTGGACGCCCTTACCGTGGCCTGCCAGGCTCTTGACTGTCTCACGGCGCTCAGGGCCGCCAGGGCCATGATAGTCCTGGCCTCCAGGAACTAGGGCGCCTAGTCCTTGGGCTCACCGTGGAACAAGCGATCGTACTCATCCAGGGTCAAGCGCACCTCCCGGGGCTTAGACCCCTCATGGGGACCCACGAAGCCCCGCTGTTCCATGGCGTCGATGAGCCGGCCTGCCCTGGTGTATCCCACCCGGAGCCGCCTTTGCACCAGCGACACGGAGGCCTGCCCCTGCTCTACCACGATCCGGAGCGCCCGGGCGAAGAGCTTGTCATCCTCCTCCTCAATGGGTATGTCCTCATCCCGTTCCATGCGGGCGATGTCCGGGTGGAAGACGGGCGAGCCTTGACCCTTGACGAAGGAGACAAGGGCCTCTAGTTCCTCATCGGATATGTAGGCGCCCTGTGCCCTAAAGGGCTTGGATGCCCAGACAGGGCTGAAGAGCATGTCACCCATGCCCAGGAGCTTCTCCGCCCCCTGGCTGTCCAGGATGGTACGGGAGTCCACGTGGCTGGTGACGGCAAAGGCTACACGGGACGGCATGTTGGCCTTGATCGTTCCCGTGATCACATCTGTGGACGGCCTCTGCGTGGCAACCACCAGGTGTATTCCTGCGGCCCTGGCCATCTGGGCCAGGCGGAAGATACAGTCCTCCACCTCTACGGGGGCAACCATCATGAGGTCCGCCAGCTCGTCAATGACCACCAGGATGTAGGGGATCTCATGGAGTCCCAGGGACGGCCGTTCCCGGCACAGGTGGTTGTAGCCGGCTATGTCCCTGACACCGTTATCCCCGAACATTTCGTACCGGCGCATCATTTCGCTGACCACCCACTTCAGACAGGCCGCCGCGCGTTTCGGGTCAGTGATGACCGGTGCCAGGAGGTGAGGAATGCCATTATAGAGGCTGAGTTCCACCACCTTGGGATCCACCAGGAGCATCTTCAGCTCGTGAGGACGCGCCCTGAACAGCAGGCTCGCGATGATGGCGTTCACGCACACGCTCTTGCCCGACCCCGTGGCTCCTGCGATGAGGAGGTGCAGCATCTTGTCCAGCCCCGCCACCAGTGGCCTGCCGGCGATGTCCTTGCCCAGCCCCACCGCGAGGATGGAATGGGCGCTCTGGTACTCGGGAGACTCCAGAACCTCCCTGAGGAATACCATGCTGGTCTCACTGTTAGGAACCTCGATCCCCAGGGCTGGCTTCCCTGGGATCGGGGCCTCGACCCTCACCTGGGTTGCAGCCAGGCTTAGGGCGATGTCGTCGGAGAGCCTCGTTATCTGGCTCACCTTGACCCCCGGCGCCGGGTGGACCTCGAAACGGGTCACCGCAGGCCCCTCGCTCACACCCACCACCGAGACCCGGACCCCGAAGCTCTCCAGGGTGGATTCCAAAAGGCGAGCCCTCTCCTCTAGGTCACGGTCGCTCCGGCGTTTCTTCTTTCTGCCCTTGTCAAGGATATCCAGGGGCGGCAACCGGTAGTTGCCCACCGGTATCGCCGTGGCCTCCAGGTGCTCAACGGGGACTTCCTCCGGTTTCTTGGGGGTCCTGGGCGCCTGGGCCCTCACCCTTGGCTCCTGGGGCTTGTCCTGGATCTCCTCTGCCCGGACTATAACCGGGCCCAAGGGGATATCCTGGGGCTCCCTGGGGCGCGGGACCTCCTTCTCGAGGCCAGCCCTGTCAACCCCGGCCAGCGTCCTCCAGAAGCACCGGGCGGTCCGGAGCCCCCAGGAGCCGAGGCGCGCCCGGGTCTCGCCCCGGGGGATGAGGGAACGCAGCGTCAGCCCTGTGGCCAGGAGCGAGCCCACCAGGGCCAGGACCACCAGGACAACGTAGATGCCCTTGGGTCCGAAGGCCCTGACCAGGGCCCACCTGGAGGCCCCCCCAATCACGCCGCCGCCAAGTCCCTTGGCACCCGCCTCGATCTCCCCGCCATGCGGGTACCCCCCATGGCACAGGATGGCCAGGAGCATCAGCAGGATGCCGAGTCCCACGTGCTGCCAAGAGAAGCACGCCCGGGTCCTGAAGATGATCAGGGCCAGCCCCCACGCCACCAAGAGTCCTAGGGCTACTGGGGCCACATCCCCAAGCCCTATCTTCAGACCCCTGGACAGGGCCTGTCCCATTAAGCCTGTGGCCCCCGAGTAAAGGCCCACAAACCCCAGGGCACCCAGGGCCAGGAGAAGGAGCCCCCGTATCTCACACCGGGTCTCTTCTCGTAGCGTCTTTCGCTTCTGGCCCGCGCCGTTGGAACGCTTCACTTTACCCTTCATGGTACCGATCCCCCCAAGGGCTAGGCCCCCGCGAAGTGCCAGGTGATGGCCAGGAGGCCCAGGGCGAAGCAGTAGTAGGAGAACGCCCTCAGGCGTCCCCTTGCAAGGACCCACAGGAGCACCCGGATGGCCGCGTAGCCCGTTAAAGAGGCTGAAAGCGCCCCTACTAGCAGGAAGGACGCGGGGAACCCATCCCAGGGCGCATCCAGGGCATCTACAAGGGCCGCCCCGGCCACGGCTGGCACTGACAAGAGGAAGGAAAAACGTGCCGCCTCCGGCGGCTTGAGCCCCAGGTGAAAACCGGCGCTCACCGTGGCCCCTGACCGGGATATGCCGGGGAGAATGGCGGCAGCCTGGGCTAGGCCAATCCAAACGGCTCCCAGCGGGCCCAGGCTGGCAACCTGCCTGTTTCCCTTTGTCTTGCCTCCAGATGCCCAGAGGATGAATCCCGTCATGATCAGGGCCATCCCCACTGCCAGGACGGAGTTGAACAGCACTTCGACATGGCTCTTTAACCCAATGCCCACCAGTGCGGCGGGAACGCTCCCCAGGATGATCCAGAGGGCAAGCCGCCTGGACTCCCTCGTCCTGAAGGTGGTGTCCCATCCAAGGACCCCCCGGGTAATCCCAACCAGGTCCCGCCCGTAAACGGCAAGCACAGCCAGCAGGGTCCCCACGTGGAGCACCACCTCAAAAGTAATGCCTGGGGTATCCATGCCCAGAAGGTCTTGGGCTAGCACGAGGTGTCCCGAGCTGGAAACGGGGAGAAACTCCGTGAGTCCCTGAAGGATTCCGAGGGTGACTGCTCTAATCATCAAGGGAGCCCCTGCCTTTCGAGGAAGGCTCACTCAGGGAGCCCTTCCCCACCCAGTATGTTTCGGGGGAGCATGGGCCCTCTCCTTCTTGCCCGGTACCACAAGGATGGATGCCCGCACCAGGCAGCCAAGGAGGGGAAGGGCCGCTAGGGTAGAGGCCACATTGAACAGGGTGTTCGCCGTTGCCACCTGCTGTGAGGCAACAGGGGTAAGACACCTGACCAGGTCCACGAAGGGTACCAGAAAGGGCATGACAGCCATGGCCCCGGCCAGGTTTAGGATGAAGTGCCCCGCCGCTACCCTCTTACCGGTTACTGAGGAGGCAATCGAGGCGATGGCCGCGGTACTGCAGGTGCCCACGTTGCAGCCAAGCATGTAGGCGATGCAGCCATTCAGCGGTACCAGACCGGCTTCAGCAACCGCCATGAGCAGGGCCAGGCTAGCGCTGGAGGATTGGATGAGGGCTGTCAGCATAGTCCCGGCCAGGAAGGCCGCCCAGGGGGCCGCCGCCAGAGCCACGAACCGGGCAAGCCCCGGCCCGGAGGAATCCAGGCACCATGAGATGGCCTCCACGGCTGTCACCAGCATGGCAAGGCCCACCAGGGCCCTGCCCAGATGGCCCAGGGCCTTGGACCGGAAGGCAAGCATGAGGCCGAAACCCAGTGATGCCAGGGGCCAGGAGGTCTCCACGGAGGCCCAGGATATGAGGTGGGGCGTGAGACACGTTCCCACGTTGGCCCCGGCGACCACCGCCATGGCTTGGCCAAGGCTGATGGCGCCGGAGTCGGCAAGACTCAGGGCTGCCACAGATACCATGCTGGAGGATTGGAGAATTGCTGTGGCGAAGGCGCCAAGGAGAGCTCCTCGCATGGGTCCCCCCAAGGCCTTCCGGGTGAGTCTAGGGGAGAGACCTCTTGAGGCCTGCCTGAAGCCCAGCACCACCAGGCGCAGCCCGAGGACCAGGAGGGCCAGCGCCAGCACGACACCAGGGACAAACACGAAAACCGCACCCCCGCAAGTAGGGTATGCGCGGCCCCGGACCCGTACGCATCCTTGGGCACACTAGGCCAGGGAGGTAGGATGATGTCGCTAGTACCACCCCGCCCGGAGGTCAAGACCTCTTGCACCTCGGGACAGTTCGTTCTTGCCGTGGGCCCGCCAGGCTCCGGCAAGTCCACCTGGGCTGACTACATGGAGGAGCAGGGCTGGTGGGTGGTCAGGCCGGACCTGATCCGCTGGAACACCTTCAGGGAGGACTTCCACATAATGGTGGAGCCGGAGGTCTGGACCATCGTGGGCGCGTCCTTGAATGGCCTGTTCAAGCTGCGCTCCCAGGCTGGAAGGGGTCCGGACAGGGTGCTCCTGGACGCTACTAGCCTCACTCGCACCCTGAGAGCGCGCTGGATAAGGCTGGCCCGCTCCCACGGTTTCTGCTCCAAGGCAGCGGTGTTCGCGGTGAGCCTGGCAGAATGCCTTGTGAGAAACGCCAGCCGGAAGCGCAGGGTCCCCGAGGACGTCCTGCGCCGGCTCTATTCGGAATGGGAATTCCCATGGTACGATGAGGGACTTGGCGCCATCCGGCTCCTGGTGCCCCCCCGCGGCGTCCTCCCCGACGAGGTCGTAGCCAAGGCCTTGGCGCGGGTGCCTGATCTCACCCGGGAGCGCCTGGAGAGCATGGCCCAGGAACCCAGGGAAAACGAATTCTGAAGACAAGCACCCCTTGGAGGTGAGGTGTGGTGAGTGTACTCCTGGTGAACCTAAGACACCCTGGGATCCGTCCTCAGGACCGGCAGGAACACCTGGGCATGGGATACTTGGCATCCACACTGAGAGCAGCCGGGCACGAAGCAAAGATCCTGGATGCCCAGGCACTGGGCCTGACAGACAGGGAGGCCCTGGACAGAGCCTTGGCCCATCCCCAACCCGCCCTCATTGGACTGTCCATACCCTTCCAGGAGAGGCTGAGGAGGGCATTGATCTTCGCGTCAGCCCTTCGCCAGAGGGGATACAGGGGCAGCCTGGTGGCGGGTGGGCACCCTCCAACCTTCCTCTACCAGGCAATGCTCGTCAACTGCCACGCCCTGGATGCGGTGGCGCTGGGTGAGTCTGAGGAGACCCTCCTGGAACTTGCCTCCCGCCTCGAGGATGGCAGAGAATGGCGGGATGTACCCGGCATTGCCCTCAGGCTGGAGGGGGTCGTGAGAAGAAACCCTCCCAGGCCCATGCGAAGGGACCTGGACTCCCTCCCCTTCCCCGCCAGGGACACCCTGCCTGTCTACCTTGAGAAAGTTGCCCCAGGGGAGATAGCGGCTGCCTCCGTGCTGCGTAGCCGTGGGTGCACCGCTCACTGCTCCTTCTGTGACACCCGCGCCTTCTACCGCTCCATGCCGGGGCCAGCCTGGAGAGTGCGCTCTGCCTCTAACGTCGTGAATGAGATTGAGGAACTCATGGACCAGCACGGGGTAGGCTTCATCCGCTTCTGGGACGACAACTTCATGGGCCCTGGGAACCCGGGCCTCCGGGCAGCCAGGTCCCTGGCCACCGAAATCCTCTCCAGGGGACTTGATGTGGGCTTTGGCCTGGAGTGCAGGGTGGACGCCATGGATGAGGAAACCCTCCTCCTGCTGAAGGAGGCTGGTCTTAAAAGGGTGTTCCTAGGGGTGGAATCCGGGGTCCAGAGGGCCCTGGACACCTACGACAAGGGTGTTACAGTGGAAGACAACCGGAGGGCTCTGAGCATCCTGGGCAAGCTGGGTATCGATGCTACCCTGGGCTTTATCATGTTCGATCCCTACACAACCTTCGAGGAGGTCTCCGCCAACACGGAGTTCCTCAAGAGCACCATCGGACCGTGGCCCGAGGTCAGGCGGGTGGTGGCCCAGCCTATGAACGTGCTACAGGTCTACGATGGCACCCCCCTGGCTGACAGGCTGAGACAGGAGGACCTCCTCCTTGACCACGGCGACCCCTATCCCCCCTTCCACCGCTACCGCTTCCTGGATTCCAGGGTCAGGGTCCTGGTGGGCATCGTCGACCTAATCCGCAGGGTGGGGCTTCCCCTCCGGGATGCCCTGACCAGCCTCTCCTGGAACCTGAGGAGAAGGACCAAGGCAGCTGGCGCGCTCACGGGGAACGCCCCGGTCAATCCAGTGTCACAGTACGCCAGCCCGGTATCCACGATACGGAAAACCCCAGGTTCTCCCCGAGGAACCGGACGGGAACCAGGATCCGCCCCTCCTGGATGAGGGGAGGCACATCGAGGTCCGCCGTGGTCCCGTTCACCCAGGCGCTGTCACTACCGGGCTTCACCACTAGGCTGGTGGTCCCCATCTTGACGTGGGCCTCCTGCAGGACTGGGTGCCAGGTAACCTCGGCTCCCGCGGCCTCACACACAGCCCTCAGCGGCAGGAGAACGCGGTCCTTCACGATGATGGGGTTGACATCCGACGGTACCAGGCGGCCCCCCACCTCCACAGTCACTAAACCCAGGGTAAGCCTGGAGAGGCGAACCAGGTAACGCTTTGCCTCGGCGCCCTGGAGAAGAACCCCGTCCCGCCAGAGTAGGGGTTCCTGGGTCCATTCACCCCTAGACACCTCCACGGTGTGAACTTGCTCACCCCGGCCCGGGAGGACAAGCCCCAGCTTCACCTGTCCTGGCGCCACACCCGAGAGCTGGAGGGTGTGGCCCTTCACCCGCAGCGCGGGGAGGCGCCCGGGCCCAGCTGCCGGGAGGTCCGGCAGGTAGAAGGTCATGGGCACCTTGAGGTCAGGTGCCCCGAAGGGATACAACTGGGTAGAAGAGATGTAGATCCTGAGCTCCCCACCTGGCCCGAGCCCAAGCTGGGCCGGCCCCCCGGAGGCGACCTCCCCTAGGACCAGCGTGCAGCTGCCTTCCATGCTCATCTGGACCCCTGACCCCGTTACAGTGGGCGTTCCGCCCGCCTCCATGAGGACGTCGATGTAGCCCACCCGTCCCACCTCCGGGTGGGCCTCAAGGGAAACGCCGGGGGACCCAGGTACGTTCACGTTGATCCCCACCGGGCGCCCTGCCAGGCCCGCCAGGGTAAGCCTGCCAGCCCCGTCAGTCTCCAGCCTCACCTGCCCGCTTTCGGGGGCCGCCTCCCAGGAGGAAAGGTCGTAGCTCTCACCTGTCCCAAAGGGAAGGGATGCCCCAAGGCGTCCCCCAGTGAAGAGATCGAAGGCCCCCGCTCCCAGGGGCCGCCCGTCGCGCCGGGTGACACGGACCTTGAGGGTGGCCCCCTGGATGCTACCCTCGTCCCCTGTAGCCCTGGCCCATATTGCGGGCGTGCGCCGCACGTCCACCATCTCACTGGCATCCGCCTGCCTAGTAACCTGGATCGCCGCTTTCTCCATGGCCACGGCCAGTGAGGCAAGGGAGGGGTGCCACTGGGCCCCATCCGCTCTGGCTGAAAGGAATATGTAGGTAGGGGGCACGCTATGGAACTCACCCTGGGGCTCACAGGGAACCCACCCATGGTCTGGGTACCAAACTTCTATCCACTCGTGTAATCCAGACCCCGTGGAATCCCCTAGCATCAAACCGGTGGCTAGTCGCGTCGGGATCCCCGCGGCCCGCAGGAGCGCCGCCGACAGGGCGGAGTATCCCGCGCACCGCGCGCGGCGCGTGTCCCACACGGAGAGCGCATCATTGGGGGAAAGCCCGGCGTCATATGTGAGGTTGTCCATAACCCAGGCCAGTACCTTCCACACCGCATCCTCCTGCTTGTCCGAGCCCCGGACAAGGGCGGCAGCGTGGGCGGCTATCTCAGCGTTCTCGCTCTGTATGGAAGGGGTCGGCCTGAGGTATGGCGTAGCAGAGGATGGGATCTTGGCCTGATCCAGGGGGTAGGGGGCTAGGGAACTGAAGCGGCCCCCGGAAACAACCCTCAAGGTCTGGTAGCCGGGCCCCGTCTCTACCACGGCCTGCCGGTAGGTAGTCCTTTCCACACTGGGCAAGGCTGGTATCCCGGGCGACGAGACGCGGATCAAGGCCTCCCTTTCCCCCACGCTAACCTCCGCGAAGGCCAGGGCAAGGCTGGTAGCGAACAACATCATCAAGAGAGCCCAAAGCAGTACTGCCGCATACCGGCGATACCGTGCTAAAGCCACGCTACGCCCTCCCTTGTTCCCTGGTTTACCAAACCTGCCTAAACCGCAAGTTTGGAAGGCCGCCTCTCTTCGGCCAATTTTGACGCTTCATCCAGGATTGCTCCGAAAAGTCTTACATCCTGTCCACGCCCGTTTAGACTGTCCGTGAACCCACTCCGGCCAGT
>JBFMCS010000011.1 GCA_040754315.1 Bacillota bacterium | reverse complement strand
GCCTTGCGCTGCTGCCTGCTCAGCGGCAGATTTGACGAATTCTGGGCTCGCTATCGGCCGAATAGCCTCCGGTAGGTTCTCTAAAGTGGAATTGCCAATTATTTACTCATAAGATTGTCGTGCACCCTTTGCATAGCAACGGGTTTCTTGATATTGCCCCTTGACAACGAACACATGTTCGTATACCTTCAAGTAAGGAGGTGAGTCCCATTGAAGTACTTCGGATCCATCTATCCTCGCTCATGCACTAGTAGAGGGACAGCCTGGGGAAGGTGCCTGGTAGTCGGAGCGGTAGTGCTCGCGGTGATGCTGGGAGCGAGGTCAGTGGCGCGTTCAGCGGATCCTGAACCCGAGTCATTCCGGCCTCGAGTCCTGGAGGTTACGGTGGTACCCGGGGACAACCTCTGGAATATCGCGAAGAAATTGGCTCCGTCACGGGATACGAGGTATGTGATATACCGCATAAGGAAGGAAAACAGGCTGGCAAGCGCGAACATTTTCCCTGGGCAGGTGCTTAGGTTTCCCATTGACTTGGCCGGGGAATAGCAGGTCAGCCAGGTGAAACACTAACCCCATAAAAGGGGGGAGTGTTGGCCGTGCCAGTCGACCAGATGCAGTCACCTTGGCCCAAGCGGCCCCTTTGGGATCCCTTCGAGGATTTTGCCCACGAAACCCCTTGGGAGGGCGGCCAAGAGGAAGCCCTTTCGGAGGAGGATGAGTACCGCCCGCGTCAGCGAAAGCGGAAGGATACATTGGTGTGGCCTATCGACGCCGAAACAGCCGGCGATACTGGAATACTGGGCGAGGAATGAACACCTCCCGCCGGTGTTGGCAGGACTTGCGGTTTCCACTCCAGAAATCACAGGGAGTTCAAACCCCCACATCAAGCGGAGTGCCAAATCTTCTTGGTATTGGCTTCCAGTACCTCTTACTCGGTGGGTGATGTAAATGAAGACCGTGGGTCTTGTGCTCCTGCTCCTAGGTGTGATGGTGCTGCTAGGGTTTGCATTGCGGCCCCTGCTCGTGGATGTGCTGAGACTCCCGGGGGCTGTCAAGGTTGGCCTGTTCTTGGCGGCATCGGGTCTGCTAATCATCGTGGTGGTGGCCATCAGGGACAAGATTGCCGGTGGGGGGGAGTGAAATTGGACGTCTACACGACAGGCGTTGTACCTGGAAGGGAGGTCGTCAAGGCCTTAGGCATGGTCAAGGGAAGCACGATCAGGGCAAGGCACCTTGGAAATGACATCATGGCGGGCCTCAGGAACCTGGTCGGAGGAGAGGTTAGAGAATACTCCCAGCTTCTCAGCAAGGCTCGGGAAGAGGCACTGTCCAGGATGGTCCAGGAAGCCGAGGGCTTGGGCGCCGATGCTGTGGTGTCTGTAAGGTTTTCAACCTCGGCAGTGATGTCCGGGGCGGCTGAGGTCTTGGTCTATGGCACGGCCGTTAAGTTTAAAGACCTCTAAGAGAGTTGAGAGAACGAAAGAGAGGTGAGTCGGGAGGTCTTCGAGGAGAGCCTTCCAAAGCATGAACGGAGACAACAGATCACTGGCGTGGAAGAGGCCTATGCGAAGGTCATCCAAGGTGCTCTCCCACGAGCGTTGCGTTGAATTGCTCCGGCGGGAGCGCGTTGGACGGCTCGGTCTCACTGATGGTACATTCCCCTACGTCGTACCCGTTTTCTTTTCGTATCTTGACGGCAAGATCATCATACACTCGGCCCGGGAGGGCCTAAAGATCGATATTCTCTCCACAGGGCATGCCGTGTGCTTCGAGGTGGATACCCTCCTAGGGTTCCAGCCGGGAGATCGAGCCTGCACGTGGGGCGCGCACTACGAGAGCGTTATGTGCTTCGGCCAAGCGAGGCTCTCCACGGATCCCGGCGAGAAGCGGGACCTCCTGGATGCCTTGTGCTGCCGCTATTCCGTTGACGGCATTCCGCCTCTGGCCCAGGGAGACCTTGCGGAAGTCGATGGTGTATGCGTGATTGTGATTGAAGTGGACCACATGACGGGTAAGGGTGCCTGATCACTATCCCGGGGCTCCCATTTCCAGTGGTCTTCCTCCGGCAGCAATTAGATGACATAATATATGTTATAGGAAGTAACACATGAAGGTCCCGTGAAAGAGGCCCTCCCCCCGGGGTGCCGGGTAGAAGGCCTCCTACTCCTAGCTGTACTGTTACGCAGGGGCAACCTTTCCAATTCTACCTGGGGAGTCCCGGCTGGTACTGGCCTGGCTGGTACTGCGGCGCCTGGAACTGCCCGGGATGGTAACCCGTAACCTGGGTTTGAGCCTGAGCCTGAGGCTGCTGGATCCTCTCCACGCAAAACTCACACTCTCGAATACACATCTCAATGTGGTGAGCGCCCTCTGTAAGCATGTTCCTCAGCGAGGTCTCAGGGGCCTGGTTTGCCAGGGATCTGAGCTCGTTCGCCTGCTGGTGGCAGGTCTGAATGCACTGCTGAATGTTCTGTTGAATGTGGTGGGGCATCAGTGCACCTCCTCTTATGTGTTTCATGGGTAGTATGCCAAAAAGCGGAGATATCTATGACGCCTAAGTCTATCTGCATTTTTTAGTTTTTCAGCGCCAGATCCACGGCATAGGCTGGGCTTGAGGCCCCCACTATGGGGTCCCCTCCCCTTTCGTGTGGCAAAACCTGCCAGGTTCAGTGTTGCTGTCTCCGCGTTGGGGAAATGGACCTCCCAACCCGGTCGAGGTTCGTGGGAGACCGGCGGTCTTTCCTCCGTATCCTGTCCGGGTTCAGTTCCCGCCGCTACTCGTTCAGGGCTAGTATGCCAAAGAAAGTATGATGCGACCTCATCCAGGGGTTGTGTGCCCCAGCGCAAGCGTCACGGCCTGGGCTGCGCTGGATGCCCGTATTATGGGGTCCCCTCCCCTCCCCTGTGGCAAAACCTGCCAAGTATTCAGCCCTACCACTGCCCTTCCTGCTTTCAGTGCCAGCCCTATTTCTGAGAGGGTTCCGTAACCCCCTGAGATGGCTATGAGCGCGTCAGAGGCGGACACCACGATGGCGTTCCGGGCTGAGCCGAGCCCTGTTGGGATAACCACGTCAAGGTACCGGTTTCCGGAGGCCCTGTCAAGCCCTGGGAGGATGCCAATGGTCAGCCCGCCGGACTCCCTGGCACCCCGTGAAGCCGCCTCCATGACACCCCCACGGCCGCCCGTAACCAGCACAGCGCCGCTGCGGGCAATGAGGCTCCCCACTTCCTGGGCCAAAAGGTACTCAGCCTCAGTGCACTCACTGGGGCCTATAACCCCTATATACGCACGTGAGTGTGCCAAAACATCTCCCCTCGCGTGCACGACATGGCGATTTCACCCTTCTCTCTGAGGTAGGAAAGAATGGAGGCTATCGCCGACCGCATGAGATAGTACTGGGTTGGGGCCTTCAGCGGGGATCCGTACTTCTCGCATACGGCTCCCAGGAGCCTCTCGGTGGTGGATGGTCCACTCTCTAGGAAAAAAAGCAGCGAATCAGCAACCTGGAGGATGCGTTGCCTGTACAGCCTCAGGGAGCGCCTGTGGTCTTCTTCCGGTTGAGTGTGACTAGCCACGATGCGGTGGTAGCCGGCTGTCTCCATCAGATCAAGGCTTTCAAGAGCCCTCTTGGTGTCCACGTTGTAGGGTATGGGGTTTCTCTCCAGTGTCGCTTGGCCGATAAAGGCGTCCCCGGCAAAAAGGATCTCACCGCAAGCTAGCCCTACCTGGCCCATGGAATGGCCGCTCAGGGACACAGCTTGGCATACCCTCTCCCCCACTCTCAAGGCCTCTCCCGGCGCCACCAGGCGATCCACAGGAGACGCTGCGGCCATTAGAAAACTGTTCTTGAGGTTGGGCGGAGGGTAGGCTCCGAAGATGGCGGCGGGTTCCAGCACAGGGTACTTCATCACAAGCGCCTCCAGCTCACTGGCAAACACTGGCGCCTGCGTTTTCCGGGTCAGTACACCGTTGCCGCCGTAGTGATCCGCATGGGCATGGGTATTCAGGATCCCCGCCAGTCTCCAACCTGCGCCCTCAATGGCCCGGAGCGCCTTCTTTGCCGAATCCGGTCCATTGCCTGAGTCCACCAATAGAGCTTGGCCCTGGGACTGGATGATGCCCAGGCAGGTTCGCCCGGGCAGCAGCCATGCGTCCTCGTTTATGCGCAGGAGCTCCAACCCTAGCCTCCGGAAACAGGCGAGAGCAGCAATACCTCGTCGCCATCATTTACCAGGCAATCGAGGTCCCGTTTCTCGTTGTTAATGTACACAGCCATGACTAGCTGCGGGTTGACTGAGAGCCTCCCAAGGACCTCCCTGACGCTGGCGGGTTCCTCAAGGGTCATTTCGTGCACTGCCTTTCCTCCAGGAAAGAACTGTGCGACATGACCGTTAACGCGCAGATTCACGCGTACCCCCCCTTTCAATGGCATGACGAGCACTTCGAGGAAGAGCACCCAGAGCAGGCCGAACCCTTGGAGCCCTTCCCGGCGAACAGGGAGAGCACCTTCTTGGATGCGTCTGAACCGCATCCTGGGCATGGGCCGGGGCTATCTTCACCCATCCGGCACAGGCGCTCGAACTTCTCACCACAGGATGAACACTTGAACTCATATATGGGCAAGTCCTAGGCCCCCTTCCATGAAGGGAATTCTACCTGGTAGTTTCTAATCCTCCCGGAATAGGGGATTGTCCGGGCACCCCCGGGCTTCCCTTGCCTGGACAAGGGCCTCCAGCATTGCCATGACTTCCTCCGTCGAGCCCTGGCCGGTCCAGACCAAGGGCTCCGAGGGCAAGGCATCCAGGAACTCCTGGATCTCCCCGGCGGCCTTCCCTATGCTTCTGAGCAGGGACTCTATCTCGCGCACCGCCAAGGGCTCCCGGTCAGACAGCTCGAGCCCAGAGAGGAGCTCCTTCAGCCTGACAGCATCGCCTCTGAGCTCCCTGGCCCTCTCCCCGAGAAATCCTACGCGGAGGAAATGGGTCATGCCAGTACACTCCCTCGCGTTTTCTCGTTATTTCTCGACAAGAAATGAATTCCCTTCCAGGGGAGGTCACTTGTTCATTTCGCGACCGCCTTACCAGAATGCCTCTAACATAATGGCAAGGGCGCTATGCGAAGACTAAACTTGAAGGAGGTGAACGGAATTGGCGCGTTTAGCCCCGAAACTGCTGCCAGAGAGTACGCTGGATACGTTCAAGTATGAAGTTGCCTCCGAACTAGGCTTGATGCCTAAGATCGAGGCGGTAGGCTGGCCTCTTATGGCATCCCGGGAATGTGGCCTTGTCGGAGGCCGCATAGGTGGCCGGATGGTGAGGGCCATGATCAGGTTCGCCCAAGAATCGCTGGTGACGCCGGAAGCCTGACTGTCCCTAGGATGGGCTCATTCGAGCCCATCCTAGCCATATCATGGTCCTATCCAGGGCCATTTATTCAGGGAGGTATACGAAGATGTCAAAGAAGACGGACGGTCCCGCCGATGAGTCTAGGAAGCAAGAGGCTAATTACGTGCCCATTGACGCTCCCCAAGACCCGGGCACCCAAACGCCGGGGGTGACCAAGAACCCAGTCCAGGACATGAGCAAGGTACTCTACCAGCTGCAGAACAGTGTCAGGGAACAGCAGCTCTCCTCTGAGCAGCAATTGAGCGGGGCGCTAAACCAAACCTTTACCTACCTGGGTGAGAGCCAGCGCCTAGTTGAACTGTCCGACCTGGCAAACCAGCTCTATCGCTTCGCCGCGGGCGGTGCAGGGGAGCTCCAGGGCAACCTGCCCCAGGTCAAGCAGGTCCTGACCAAACTGGCAGAGGGTCTTTCAAGTCACCAGTCCAAGGCCGATTCACAGGTGAGTGCTGGCCTTGAGCAGGCAATCTCCTCGATGGCGCAGGCCCACGGCTCAATGATGCAAAGCCGGGCACTGTCGCAGATCGGACAAATGGTGAAGCGTTGCCAAGACGTCCTCTCCTGGGTGGAGAACCCCAGCCGGATGGTCGAGTGACGGCCAGGTTATCACTGGCCTGAAGTGGGGGGACTGGTTAGGTCCCAAGATCCCAGCAATGTTGACAGCGAAACCACTGAGAATCCCTGGGCCTCCAGTCTATCCAAAAGCAATGGCAGTACCCTGTAGGCAAAGGTAGGCCCGTCGTGGAGCATGAGTACTGAGCCATCCCTGGAATCGGCGATTAGGATATTAACCCAGTTCTCCAGGTCTCTTGGCTCAGGGTAGTCTTTTATGCCCAGGTGAGTCCAGAGTACTATTTGTACACCTACTTCTCGTGCCGCACTCCTCACCATATTCGACACGTGGGCATAGGGGGGTCTGAAGTAGCGAGGCCCAGACTGATAGCTATCAATAACCCGTTGAGCCAGGCGCATCTCTTCCCACACCTCAGCAGGATCCAATTCGCTGAAGGATCTGTGACGGTAGGAATGATTTCCCATCTCGTGACCTTCTTTGATAATGCGAGCGCCAAGGCCTGGCTGGGCCTCAAGGAGGGATCCCACAATGAAGAAGGTTGCTTTGATTTCCCTTTCCTTCAGGATGTCCAGGATTCTCGGGGTAGAACCTGGGAAGGGTCCATCGTTGAAGGTCAAGGCGACCCTTTTTGAAGGCGGAGGCTCCATAAATGCCTCTTTCACAGGTGGAGGCCTTAGGGTCAAGGCCTGCCCAATATAGAGGATCTCGCTTCTGATGCTGTTGTTCCTGGCCAGCTGGATCGGGTTAAGGCCATACTTCTTGGCTATGGAGACCAGGGTGTCACCAGCCTGCACTGTGTACATGTCCGGGGGTGTAACGCTAGGGGATCCCTGCAAGGCCAGCCTGGTGTTGCTGCCGACCAAGCCGTCTACCAGCAGGCCGTGATCCTTTTGAAGGGCCTTCACGGCCCTCTCAGTAAGGGGCCCGAAGACCCCATCAATGGGACCGGGGTGATATCCCAGGTCCTTGAGGGTAGTCTGTATTGCCGTAACCTCCGCTCCCCTGCTTCCCCGGCGCACCAGGGGTGAGGCTGTAGCCTCAACTTCGATTAAGCCGAGGAGCAATACCAGGGCACAGGTCACGAAAACCCTGCTTTGGATCATGACGGGCTAACCCCCGCTTCCTGGCAGTCTCACCATTCGGTGGGTATTATGCCCGGAGGTCAGCCCATTGATACCTATCAAGAATTAACTCCAACCACCCCGCCTATGCCCCCGGCCAGTACCCCGAGCCCCAGGTGCCTGAAGAGGGATAAGGGGGGAATGCCCGGCACAAGGGATGCGATGACCACGCAGGCTATGCTGTAGATTAATCCTGCCAAGACCCCGTGAAGAAGCCCTCGTCCCTGTGCCATCTTAGCGCTGAAGGCACCACCGCATGCCACCGCTAGGAGGGCGCCTACCCTCAGGGACCAGGAGGTGGCGGTCTCACCTAACCCGCCCCAGAGCACGGCAAGAGCCAGGATCACCGCCAGGACTAAGCTGGCCGCAAAGGCCACCAGCACGCCTGACAGTACCGAGACGACATCAAGACGGGTAGCCTTGGTCTCCGTAACCCGCTCCACCCGGGCCATCCACCACACCTCCCTGCAGAGGTTCTCTGGTGGATTCCTATGCGGCCCCAGATGCACTCATGCCAGGCACTGCCAGTGGGGTGACATCACATTACGGACTTGAGCGAGCCTGTCCCGGATCCTCTCCACAGGGGTCTCTCCAGGGTCGCCCAGGGGATCGGTCACATCAAGGCCGAGGTCTCCCAAGGCGTCAATGATGGCCAGGACACTATGGGACAACGCCTCAAGATGGTAGCCGCCCTCAAGGCAAAGGACAATCCTCCCCGCGGCACACTCCCTGGCTATCTCCCTGGCCTGGCGGGCCATGCCGTGAAATCCGTGGGTGGTCAGCATCATGCCGCCCAGCGGGTCTGCGTGATGGCAATCCTGGCCGGCGGATACCATCACCAGGTCAGGTTGGTATCGCAGGGCGACGGGCATCAAGATCTCCTGGAACACCATGTCATAGCCGCGATCTCCCACGCCCCCTGGGAGGGGTACGTTGAGATTGTATCCCAGCCCCTCCCCATCTCCCAGGTCCTGCAGGGAACCCGTCCCTGGGTAGCATGGGCTCTGGTGAACGGAGAAGTAGAGGACATCCTGGCGCTGATACAGGAGGCTCTCAGTGCCGTTCCCGTGATGGAGGTCCCAGTCTATCACCAGAACCCTTCTTATCCCGGGGTGCCTGAGGGCGTGAAGGGCACCTACCACAACGTTGTTAAACAGGCAAAACCCCGTGGCCTGGGACCGGCTGGCGTGGTGCCCAGGGGGTCTAGCTAGGACGAAGGTTGAGGGGTACAGGCCGGCTAGGCAGGCTTCCACTGCTTCAATGGTACCCCCTGCCCCAAGGGAGGCAGCCCTGAAGGACCCTGGGCTCATGAAGGTATCAGGGTCCAAGTAGCCGCCTCCTGAATCCCCGAATGCCCTGAGTACTTCCACGTATCCCGGGGAATGGGCAAGGCACAGTTCCTCTAGCGTGGCCTCCCTTGGCTTAGCCACGTGCAGCCGTGAGAGAACCCCCTCCCTGTCAAGGAGATCGAGGATGGCCCGCAGGCGCCCGGGGGCTTCCAGGTGACCGTCCCCGGTCCTGTGTTCCAGGTAGTCATGGTGGTAGATGAGGCAAACCTCAGACACCCCTATCCTCCCTCTCCTCATGGGTACTGAGGTCCCAGCCCTCCAGGTATTTCATGGTCTTGTGAGCAGTAAGGTCCAATTGCACCGGGGTGACCGAGACCATGTTCTGCTTAATGGCCCAGTCATCCGTGCCCTCTTCACTGCCTTCATCGACCTGACCGGCCATCCAGTAGTAGATCCGCCCCCTGGGGTCGACCCTCTTGTCGAAGACGTTGACATAGCGGAGCACTCCCAGCCTGGTCACGCAGACACCGGTGATCTCAGACCGCTCCCGGGCAGGAACGTTGACGTTGAGAAGGGTCGAAGGAGGAAGGCCCCTCTCCAGCACCCTCCGGGCAAGGTGGCTGCCGAAGGAGGCTGCCAGGGAGTAGTCCGGGTCCTCCCAGCCAGCTAGGGATATGGCTATGGAGGGGATCCCGAGGATGGCACCTTCGATTGCAGCGGAGACGGTGCCGGAGTAGAACACGTCCGTGCCCAGGTTCTGGCCACGGTTAATCCCTGAGATGACGAGGTCCGGGGCCGTGGAAAGCAGCGCCTCAACCCCGAGCTTCACACAATCGGCTGGTGTGCCTGCCACCAGGTAGCCGGGGCTCTTACCATCGGGTAGTGGCACCTGCTCTACCATGAGGGGCTTGTGCATGGTAATGGCGTGGCCGCACGCGCTTCTCTCCCTGTCAGGGGCAATGACGAATACCTCAAGGTCCCCCTGAGCCTCCAGAGCAGCCCTCATCGCAGAGAGGCCCGGGGCGTATATGCCATCGTCATTGGTCAGGAGTGCCAGCAATCTAAGACCTCCTCAATCGGCACGGGACCGCGGTTATGCACAAAGGTCCACGCCGCCTCCAGTATGTTGGCCCTGGAGCCACTGTAAAACTGGGCTCTGGGCAAGGACCCGATCAGGTGAGACCAGTAAGCGGAACCCCCTGGGGACGCCCTAGGGTCAAGAATGACGACTACTCCCCTGTCCTGCGACGACCGCATGAGCCGGCCAAATCCCTGCTTCAGCTTAAGCGTGGCTTCGGGAAGGCTCAGGGCGTAGAAGGGATGCCTGCCCAGGGCTTGCAGCCTCTCACGCCTGGCCGCGGCCAGGGGGCGACTCGGAGGCCGGAAGGGAAGCCTGACCAGCACCACGGCACTGAGACCCTCGCCAGGCACATCCACGCCCTCCCAGAAGCTGGACGAACCCAGCAGCAAAGAGCGGGGCTGAGCCCGGAACTCCTCCAGGATGCCAGTCCGGGAACCATCCACGCCCTGAGCCAGCACGCCTATACCCTGGTCCTCAAGGTGGCCCCGGATGGCCTCGGATACCGACCTCAACATGAAGTGGGAAGTGAACAGGGCCAGGGTCCTACCTTCCAGGGTCATGGCGAGTTCCTTGATGAAGGCGGCCGAGGCAGTCTCGAATTCTGAGGAGGATGGCAGGGGCATGTCCGAGGCAACAGCAAGATACACCCGGGAATCGTACCTGAAGGATGAGGGTATGTCCACGGCAGTCACGGGGAGTCCCTGCAGGCCTAGAGGCCGGAGGAAGTAGTCGAAGCTCTCCCCCATGGCCAGGGTTGCGGAGGTCATCACGCAGCTCTTCAAGGGCCTGAAGAGCCTATCTCTCAAGATGTCCCCGCTGTCTATCAAGGACGCGTGAAGGGACACCTCCTCCTTCCGGCCAGCCTCCGCCCAGTAAACCCAGTCTTCATCATGTTCACCGGTGATCCATCCCACCTCGGCTGCCCACCGGGCAAGGCGCACACCCTTACCTGCAAGGTCTGCCTTCAGGTCTTCATGTCCCTCGTCTAGCGCGTCCGCAAGTCTGCCTAGGGCATCTGAGACGGTTTTTAGTTGCCCGGCCAGTCTCCCTCCCTCTTCCTGCAAGGCCATGAAGGGCTGGTCCTGCCGGTGGCGGGCCCCAAAACGAAAGACTGGGTAGGGCTCATCGGGTTCAACCTGCATCCCCCGGACAAAGGAGGCCACCAAGCCAGCGGCGGACTCCGCGGAGGACAGTGCCTCTGACAGTGAGGCCCTGGCCCTCCCCAGCATTTCCACCACCCACTCCTGCCTGCCCAGGAGCCGCAGGATGCGCCGCTCCATTGCTGTAAATGCGCCCTTGCCTGCTTCACCCTCGCCATGAGCATAGGCCCGGAGGAACCTAAGGACAAAGGAGAGGTCCAGGTGCACGCCAAGATGCTGAGAGGCCTGTTCGTCCAGGTGATGGGCCTCGTCAATCACCAGGTGCTCATAGCAGGGTATCACAGCGTTTCGGGCCTTCACATCGGAAAGAAGGAGAGAGTGATTGACCACCACCAGGTGGGCACCCCTGGCGTTACCCCTAGCCAGGCGTGTGAAGCACCTGTTGCGGAACCGGCAGCCTCCGGTGGGGCATCCCTCCTCCCCGCCCACCATGGGCCAAAGGCCATACTCCTGGGGCAGCAGGTTCAGTTCCCCCCTGTCCCCAGTCCTGGTCTTGGAGAGCCAGGCTGTCAAGAGTGCTGCGAACCTTCTCTCCTCGGGTCCCATGGTGAGCCTGGCGCCGCGAAAACCCTCCCACTTCCTCCAGCACAGGTAGTTTTCCCTGCCCTTCAAGGCGCACACACGCAGGCGGGCGCCCAGCACCCTCTCAAGCAGGGGTATGTCCTTGCCTGCGAGCTGCTCCTGGAGGGCTATGGTATGGGTGCTCACCACCACCCTGGACTCGTTCTCCATCGCCCACAGGGCAGATGGGATTAGGTATGCCATGGACTTCCCGGTGCCCGTTCCCGCCTGTATGGCGGCGAGCCCATTCAAGTTGAAGGCCTGGATGACAGCCTCCAGCATCTCGAGCTGGCCTTCCCTGGGCTCGTAGGAGGGTAGGGCACGTTCCATGGCTCCCCCCGGCTCCAGGAAGGAACGGCACTCTGAAGGGTCTAGAAGCCTTGTTACCTGGCGTTCCTCCAGGGGGAGCCAGCCGTGGACAACCTGGTTGTCTTGCCCCGGGGAGTCCAGGCCCAACTTGATGAGGGGGCCCAGGGGCCATCCCTTCCCCATCAGTTCCAGTATGGAGGAGGCTGTCTCCCGGCCCATGTGGGGCAACTCCTCTACCAGGCCGCGAAACACTTCCGACAGGGTGATGGCGTCGGGGAGGGCCCGGTGGGAGCCGGTGGGTTTGACGCCCAAAGACTGCGCCAAGCAGGCCAAGGAGTGCCCCTTTGCTGCTGGAAGTGCGAGCCGGGCGAGCTCCCAGGAGTCCCAAACGGGGTTGTCCAGGGGAGGGATGCCCGCCCTGAGCCCGGTGGCCGCCAGAAAGGACATGTCGAAAGAAGCGTTGTGGGTCACCAGGGGAAGGTCCTCCAGGAAACTGAGGAAATGCGGCAGCACGGAAAAGATGCCAGGGGCCGAATCCACAACGTCCTGGTCTATCCCCGTTAACCGGCGCACCCGGAAGGGGATGTCACGTCCCGGGTTGACCAGGGACTGGAACCTGCCGGCTTCCCTTCCATCGCGGACCTTGACAGCGCCCAGTTCTATGATGGCCTCCTGGGCGGGGTCAAGGCCTGTGGTTTCCAGGTCCAGCACCACGTAGCACTCGGGTCGCATGGATTCTCCTCCTAGCGAAGTGGCCATTGCCAAGGGGAATTCTCTCCTGGAGTAATGGCTCCTTCCGGAAGGTTCCCGCTGTCACCTCCCATGCCATGCAGGCTCCCAAGGCGGCCAGGATGGCGCACACCAGGAAGAAGCCGATGTCCCAGGGGCGTTGGGTAACCAGGCGGGCTGCTGCCTGGCACCGGTTGTCACCTTGGACCAATCCGAGGAGTGTGACGCCCCCAGCCAGGAGGCCCGAGAAGAACCCTCCCTGGATGGGGCCGAGTTTCCTGGGCAGGCATGACCAGCAAAGCAGTGCTGAGGCGCCCACGGCACCGAAAAGCACAGCAGACCGCCAGGGTTCACCACCGTAGGGCAAGAAAGACCAGTAGCCCGGAGGGCGGTATCCCTCTCTTATCCACATGACCAGCACTAGGCTTCCGCCTCCCCATAGGGCCGCCGAGGTCACCGACAGGGCAAGGCGAGCCACCCACCGCAATGCCGACTGTAACATCCTTGCCACCCTGGACCATCATATTCCCCAGCCCGGTCTTCCAGTATGCCGGCCCAGATGGCAGGTGTCATTCAGGGATAGAAGGGCGCCGCGCTCATGGTGCCAGTAGACCCGGGTGACGCTGGCATTATCCACTGCCAGCCGCCACCGGTTGTCGTAGGAAATCCCAAGGACATCACAGACTGCGGCCTTGATAGGCCCTCCATGGGTTACAACAACGCATGGCCTGCCCCCCGCCTCCGAGACGACTAGGTCCAGGGCTGCCCTGACCCGGCCAGCCATCTCCCCGAAGGATTCGCCCCTTGGGGCCCTCCCCTGGACGAAGTCCGAGAAGTACTCATCACAGCTCTTGGGGTACTTGGCGAGGACTTCAGGGTGGGTAAGGCCCTGCCAGCAGCCCATGAGTACCTCCCTTAGACCCGGGTGGACCCTGGTGCTGCTCCCAGTCACCGAGGCTATCCCCTCTGCAGTGCGGGTGGCCCGCTCCAGGTCGCTAGACCACAGTGGCGCACTGCCGAGGTGGGCAAACCGGCGTGCCAAGCACCCGGCCTGCTCCAACCCCATCTTGCTCAAGGGCACGTTCTCCTGGCCCTGCCACCTGGCTTCCCTGTTCCACAAGGTCTCGCCATGTCTTACCAGGATGAGCTCAGCCATGGGATACTTTCGCAGGTGCCCCGGCGACTTCCGGTGGGGGCACCGTGTCCCCTGCCCGTCCCTTACAGGAGAGGTTCATCAAGAGGTCCGGGAGGTGGTGGAGGCTTGGGACCACCGTAATCCCAATCATCCTGGAGAGGTCCTCCGGGCTTGCCGCCCCTCCCTCCACAATGATGGCGGGAACCTGTGCCTTGGCGGCGGCCTCCACATCCACAGGGGAATCTCCCACATAGACCAGGCTCAGAAGCGAGGCTCCAAGGCAACTGGCTGCCGCCGCGATACCGTCAGCTTCAGGTTTGGGCCTGTTCACCTCGTCAATGCCCAGGATGACCCCCAAAAGGGGCGCCAAGCCGTAGTGTTGCAGGATGGTCCTGGCCATCCATCCAGGCTTGTTGGTGAGAACCCCCAGGCAGTACCCGTCTTCATGGAGTAGCTCCAGGGTCTCCTTGGCTCCGGGCATAAGACGTGTCCCTTCAAAGAGTATCTGCATCTGCCTGGCACGGTAGATCCCTACGGCCTTATCCACCTCTCCGGGTGCCACGTGCTCCGCCATGATCTGTCGCAGGCTAATCCCCACGCTTCGCCGGATGCATTCCCTGGGCAATCGCTCAAGGCCGAACTGATCCATGGTATGGTTGAACGCCTGGATTATTGTGTCAAAGGAATCAACCAGGGTGCCATCGAGATCGAATACCACCGCTTGAATGCCCTGGGTCTTCCCTCTCACCTCAATTCAACACCTCCGGGTCAAGCAGAACGCCACGGTTCAGCACATTCCGTGGGTCCAGGGCTCTCTTCAGCGCCGCCATCTCGGCAAGGCCTTCTTCGCCGTATATCATTCGCACGTAGGTATGCTTGAGCCTGCCTCCGCCGTGCTCTACCAGTGGGCTCCCGCCCATGGCCACTACCCTCCCGGCTAGTTCCCGCACCAGTTCCTGAGATACCCTGAGCTCCTCAGGCGTCTTGGGGAAGAGGTTTGCGTGGAGGTGGTTCTGGCCGATATGGCCGAATACCACGTAGTCAAGGCCTGAAGGTCCTAGGATGGCATCATGCGTAAAGACGAACTCGTCGAGCAATGCGTCCTCCACGGCCATGTCCGTCCCTACCTTGTACACCGTGGGGCAGGCCTGGCGGTTACGGGCGACGGTCGCGTTCACCGCCTCTGGCAGTGTGTGCCTTAGCCTCTTGATGGGGGACGCTGAGGCTTGATCCACCCCTCCCCAGGTGTCATCCATGCTGGACCCCGCGGCTGCAATCACCTGTTCCCAGGCCTCGTACACTGCCTCCAGCACAGTGTCATCGCACGCCTCCTCGAAGAGGATGGCAGCCTCGGAGCCTGGAGGGAATGGCGGGTATCCCGCTCGGGGTACCTCCTGGGCGTGCCTCTCAAGGAGGCGGAGGGAAAGGGAGTCCAGGTACTCCAGGGAAAGGGGATACACGGGTACGTTCTTGTCCCCATCACCCCTGGCAAGCCGAACGAAACTCACGGCCTGCTCCCGTGAGGAGAAGAAGGCAAGCCCGGTAAAGAGCATAGGAGGTCTCGGGACAAGCCTTATTTCCACCTCCGTAATGACACCCAGAGTACCTTCAGAACCGATGAAAATGTCCAGCAAGTCGATCTCGCTGGCGGTATAGAAGCCTGCCACATTCTTGACGGCAGGCCTCCTGTAGGCCGGTACAGGAACCTGGACCTCGTGGCCAGCCCGCTCCAGGACAAAGGCGCCTCCCCTTGCTGCGCGAAATTCACCCCTGGAGATCGCGAGGGTATGGCCCGTGGGCAGCACCACCCTGATAGACTCCACGTACTCCCGGGTCACGCCATAGAACAGGCTACGGCTGCCCGAGGCGTTGGTGGCGACGGTGCCGCCGATGTGTGCGGTGTCTTCCGTGGGGTCAATCGGGTAGAAGTACCGCCGGGCATCAAAGGGTTCCCCCAAGCCCTCCAGGCCTCCAGTGAGTGCTGTATCGAGCCCTCTTACGCTTACCCCGGGTTCCAGCCGGAGAAACCAGTCACTGCCGTCTTGTCTCACGCCAAGGATCCGGTTCATGCGTTCAAGGCTCATCAGCGTACCGCCCATGGGTATCGCCCCGCCGACGATGCCGGTTCTCCCTCCCGACACGGTCACGGGTTCGCCCGTGCTGTTGGCATCAAAAAGGACCTGGACCACGTGCTCCTCCCTATCGGGGAAAACTATCCGGTCAGCACTGCCCTCTCCAAACCGGCTCTCGTCAGTGAGATACTGCAGGTATCCGGAGGAAATGTCCTCGGGTCCACTGACTTGCTGGAAGTTTTGGCGGGCCAGCGGCAGCACCAGGCTCGCCTGGGGCCTTCTCATCCTCTCTCACACCTTTCGACGCGCAGTGACCATCCCTCAAGGAGGAATGCCGGGCCCTCAACCCCGGGCGGGAGGGAAACCCCTTCCCGAGAGGGCCTCCAAGGTCCAACGCGAAAGCAAGAGGGGGCCGTCAGGCATCACGGCCCTCGCTCTCTCTCAGCAGGTCATGGTAGTTCTGGCTAGTCCTGGCGCAGTCACAGGCCGGGTGTGGGGGGAGGTGGTGCAGGGCCCTCTCCAGCACCTCCCTAATGTGGGCCACTACCCTTGCCATGGCATCCTCAACCTCCCGGTGGCTCAAGGTGCCTGGGGCAACCCCTGCCGCCTGGTTCGTTACCAGGCATATACAGCCGTAACACAACCCTATCTCCCTGGCTAGGGCCGCCTCGGGCGCTCCTGTCATGCCCACCACATGGCCGCCCAGGAGCCTAAAGGCCTTTACCTCTGCCGCGGTCTCGTATCTTGGCCCCTCGGCTGCGACGTAGGTCACGCCGTCCCTGGCTGGCACTCCCTGTTCCAGGGCGGCTCTTAGGAGGGCCGCACGGACCTCCCGGCAGTACGGGTCGGTGAAGTCTACATGGCGGACTAGGCCAGAATCCTCAAAGAATGTTGAGGGCCGGTTGCGTGTGAAGTCGATGAGCTGGTCGGCCACCGACAGGTCTCCCACCTGCAAGGCGGGGTCAATGGCCCCTACAGCGTTGGTGGCAATGACCCTCTGAACCCCGAGGGTCTTGAGGGCCCACAGGTTCGCCCTGTAGTTAACCCGGTGGGGAGCCAGGACATGGCCTAGGCCATGGCGTGCAAGGAAGAAGACCTCCCCGCCAGGCCTCCGGCGGACCCAAGCCTGGCCGTAGGGGGTCTGGAGCATCTCCTCCATGTATCCCTCGAAAAAGCCGCCTATCCCCAGGCCCGTCCCGCCGATAATGGCAGACTTCACAGTATTTCACCCTCCCTTCCCCTGAGCATCTCTCCCAGGCGAATGGCATTAACGCTTGCCTTGCCTTCATGGCAGTTATTGAAAAACACAAAGGTGGTTCCGGTCTTGCGCTCCAGGGCTCTCAGGCGAGGGACCCAGGCGCGGAGCTCCTCATCGCAGTAAAGGTAGTCGTAGCGCTCAGAGGCATTCTCGTGCTTCCACCACTTAGCAGCATTCCTGCCATGGAACCTGACGTAGCCGACAGCGCTTGTGGCTGCTACAACCGGTGGCACAAGATCCTTCAGCCGTGGTTCATCAACACAGCAGAACCCAAAGCCTAGGTCCCTCAGGGCTCGAAAGGTGTCCTCCGTGAGCCACTGGCTATTCCTGAACTCCACCACAGCGGGGGCGTTTCCCAGGAGGTCCCTGCAGCGTGCAAGGTATGATGTCTCTAAGTGCCCTGGACGGAAGCGCCACGGGAATTGCAGGAGCACGCAGCCGAGTTTCCCTGATATAGCCATGGGTTCAATAGCGCTGTTGAAGGCCCTAAAGGCCTCCCACTGGGCACTGGCTGAGCCTGTCTCGTGGGTCATGCTCCTATGAGCCTTAACGCAGAAAACGAAGCCATCAGGCGTCTTCCCCTGCAGGGCACCCATGGTCTTGGCGCCAGGCATGTGATAGTAGGAGAAGTCCAGTTCTACCACTGGGAACACCTGGCTGTAGAAGGCCAGGAGGTTCCGTTCGGAGATGCCGGGAGGGTAGAATACCCCTTTCCAGTCCCTGTACTTGAACCCAGACGTTCCCACCAGAAGCATTTGGGGCACCCCGCTTAACGAAGGGCTGCCGGTTAGGGCCAGGCGGGGCTCCAGGGCGGCCTCAGTCAGCCTAAAGTACCCAGAGCCACTCGTCAACGGACCTTCTGTACTCAATGACTTCCCCTGGGGGAAAGAACAGGGCTACCTCGCGGAGGGCAGACTCGGCGCTATCGGAGGCGTGCACCATATTGAAGCTCACATCTAGCCCATAGTCCCCCCGTATTGTACCGGGCTGTGCCTTGCTAGGGTCAGTGGCGCCGGTGAGGTCTCGTATTACACCAATGGCCCTGGGGCCCTCCCACACCATTGCCACCACTGGTGAGGAGGTAATGTAGGAGATGAGCCCTCTAAAGAAGCCCTTGCCCTCGTGCTGGCGGTAGTGCTCGCGGGCCAGGGACTCTGGTACAAGCATGAGTTTCATACCCAGCAACCTTAATCCCTTGCGCTCAAGCCTGGAAATCACCTCCCCAACCAGGAGACGCTGTATCCCATCAGGTTTGATCAATACCAGGCTTCTTTCCATAGAGTGTCCTCCTTCCCGGTCAAGGCACTAGCGACGCCACGGCACCTTCATCAAGTCTCCTCACGACAGAGACAATCAGGTCTACCATGTGCTGGTAATCCTGGAGGCTGAAGATGGAGTTGGGGCTGTGAATGTACCTGGTTGGTATTCCCAGCACCAGGCTGGGAACGCCTGTGAAGCTCATGTGGATCTGGCCAGCATCTGTTCCTCCCCCTGCCATGGAGTCAAATTGGTATGGTATGCGGTCCTCCTCGGCCGCCCTAACCACAAGGTCTCTCAAGCGGGGGTTCGGTATCATGCTGCCATCACTGGTGAAGATGACAGGGCCGCAAGAGACGGAAGCGCCTGCTTCGAAGTCGCGGAGTCCAGGGGTATCGGCAGCGATGGCTACCTCCAGGGCAAGGCAAACATCCGGCTTGATCACCCAGGCACTGGTGCGAGCCCCCCGGAGCCCCACTTCCTCCTGTACGGTGCCTGCTGCGTAGACCGTATTGGGGTGATCCACATCCTTGAGTGCTCGAATCGCCTCGACCATGGCAGCGCACCCGACCCGGTCATCCCAGGCCTTCCCCATTAGCAGGTTGCCGCCAGCCATCGAGACGAAGGAGCCCTTCACGACTATGGGGTCTCCTGGCATGATGCCCATGGCCTTGGCGTCCTCCGAGCTGGAGGCTCCCACGTCAATGAACATCTCTTTCTTCTCCGGGAACTTCTTCCGTTCCTCCTCTGTGAGGATGTGTGGCGGTTTGGAGCCGATGACTCCAGGCACGCCCCCGGCCCTGGTCTTCACCACCACGGGCTGGGCCACGATAACCGGGTCCCACCAGCCGCCCAAGGGTTGGAAGCGGAGAAAACCCTTGTCCGTTATAGAGCGAACAATGAGGCCTACCTCGTCCATGTGAGCTGCTAGCATCACTGAGGGGCGGTCAGCGCTGCCTCTTTTCTTTACAATGATACTGCCCAAGCGGTCGTGCTCTATGGTACCCAGGGGCTCCATGTGCGCCCTGAGGATCGTCCGAACCTCGTGTTCGAAGGCTGGCACCCCGTCTGCTTCGGACAACTCCCGCAACAGCCTGGTGTCTGGTGCCATGTTCATCCCCCCCCGAATTGGTGTCAAGAATGAGCCCTACGGTGCTTGGTATTCCTCTCATCACCGTAGGGCATCATAGGTCAGCCTTATCCGTTTCTAGGTTATCCTTAAGAATATAAATCACCTGCCTAGTTCATCCTGCTGCCACGCGGCCCTCGACCGTTTCGAACATGCCGCGCTTCATTTCTGAGGCCGTGATGGTCCCCGCCTTGAAGGCGCCGACAATGTAATCACACGCATGCCACGGGTCCACCTTGTCGCCGCAGGTGAAGATGTCCACGGCGGCATACCCCAGTTCGGGCCACGTGTGCACGGCCAAGTGTGACTCGGAAATCACCACGACACCGCTTACTCCTTGAGGGCTAAACTTGTGAAAGGCAACCTCCCTGATATCCGCTCCTGCTGCGAGTGCTGCTTCGACCATGATGTCCCTCACGCCTTCTAGGTCGTTGAGCACCTCGGGGTCACAGCGGTATACCTCGGCCAGCACATGACGACCCAAAGCGCTTTTCATTTCATTATCAGCCCCCTTTCCCCTCCCCTCCGTTTCCTGCCCCGTTAGGGGTCGAGACGGTCACTACCGATTGTAGCAGATGTGGTAGCATTGTCAAGATTAAGGAAGAGTGTGTGTAGTCGGCCTGTGATGCTATTGCCCTGTTAAGGGGCGCAGATGACCGTGGGAAGAAGGTTTCACCAGGAGTGCCCTGGAGCGGCTCACCCGCAACCTGGTCGGCGAGGTTCACAAGGCGGTCATCGAGCAGTCCGTGGCCGGGGACGGCGTCCTGGCGGTCACGTACCGGGAGGAACGCGGGACTCAGATAATGGCCTACCCTGCGGACCAGTGGATCCCGTGGTCTGTCACGGGCGACCCGAACGACACCACTGCGCAGGTGTTGTTGCGGGAGTCGACAGTGAACGGCGTCACCACCGTGGCCGTGGAGGTCCACTAGTGCGGCGTGGTGCGCTACCGGCAGTTATGAAGTGTACAGCAGCCAGATCGCCAGGGAACTAGAGCACGAACTGCCGCCCGGGGTAACGGCCGATCAGGTGTTGACCCGAGTGACCGAGTTCCTGGTCCAGCCGTTCCGGAACATCGATTCAGCCAGGGAGGCTACAGGCCACAACGACTAGAGGACCATCGAGACAGTGAAACCCGGAGATGGACCTCCGGGCGAGCCAGTGGGGCCGGCTATTTGACCGGTACACCGCGCCGACCATGTACGGTCCGGCTTCCGTACTCGAACGTGACCCGGTGACGGGAAAGTGGCTATACCGCACCAGCCCCGACGGACGGTTCATCCCGGTTGAGCCCGAGGGCAAACCTCCCGGGTACCTGACCTTGGACGCGCAACTGGCGTCACAGCTCTAGGTCTGGGACCGGCTGCTCGACATGCTCTATACGGTGACTGGTACCACCCACCGGCGGCCTTTTCTCTCTTCAAGGAAGGTGGAGCCCCCAGCGGGACGGCTTTGAGGCTCCGGCTAGCCAGGCTGCAGGAACTTGGAGATCTTATCACCCCTGGGAGAATTCTCCGGGGGTAATGGCGTCTTAGATTCATGGACTTACAGTTGTTCGCGGAGGGCGGCGATGCCAGCAATCCAAGTCCTACACCCAATCCACAGCCGGCGCCACAGCCTGTTCCTCAACCGTCTCCGGGTCCGCAGCCTGGGAACCAAGTGTTTTCCGAAGACTACGTGAGGGCGCTGCGGGAGGAAGCGGCGAGCTACCGCACTCGGCTGAGGGCCCACGAGCAGGCTGCCAGGCAGGCTCTAGGGCTCAAAGATGACACGCCGCTGCCCCAGAACGCGGCCGAGGCGCTGGCGGCCCTGAAGGCCGAGGGACAGAAAGCCCTCGAACAGACCTCTGCCAGGGCTAAGATGGCGCTCCTGAAGGGCGCCTTCGCGGCCGCGGAGGCGGGGTGCGTGGTAGACGTGGACGATGCGTTTGCCCTGACGGGCCAGGAGCTCGCCCAAGGCGGATAAGGACGGCAAGCAACACACGATGGCCGACCTGGTGGAAGCCTTTCTCGCGCGCAAGCCGCATTTCAAGGCAGCCCAGGAAGGCCCTGGTGCTGTTGGAGAGACTGCGCCCACTGGAGGCGGGGGCGGTCAGGAGACAGAGGACGCCATCGCCAAGAGGATGGCTGAAGCCCGGAAGGGCAGCGGTGAGAAGAAGATCTTCTGGGACCGGGGGAAATAGCCGGTTAGCATAACGAGGAGGAATGAGCCATGCATCTAACCCGAGGACCATTCCTAACACCAGGGAGAAGGTTTCACCTGCCGGGGGGCGAGGGGCCCGGCAGCGAGCCTATGCTAGTTCTCCTTGGGACGCTCATGGGCCTCGTCCATGGCCAGGGCTAGGATAGTTGTGGATGCGAAGACCATGGCGGTGGCGGCAGCCACAACCCCCGAGTCGTTGGCTGCCAGGGCAAATAGGCTCCCTAGGGTCGCTCCCTTTATGCCCACCATGAGAGAAGGTTGCCTGGCAGCAAGCTTGGCGAACACCCCCCTGGGGACCCTCAGGGCTATGGCAAGAGATACCAGCGATGTGATGAACACCCTGCTCCATATCGTGTACCTGATGAGTCGAAGGTTCATGTTCATCTTGCCAGAGTAGACCTCCCACGCATAGCCAGGTCCCTCTTCTACCAGCCGCGCCACGGCCGTGCCAATGTGGGAGCGTTGTTCAGGGCTTGGCAGTAGATCGACCACCACCAGGAAGGCCAGGGCCGCAGCCACGGCCCCCAGGGCAAGAAGGTAGGCCCTTCCACCGTGGGCACGTATGCCCCAAAGCCAGAGGAAGGTGATGGAGAAGGCAAAGGTCGCGCTGAGTGCCCCACCGAAGTTGGCACCGTGGGCGGGCGATCCCATGGCCAGG
Source organism: Bacillota bacterium (assembly GCA_040754315.1). Lineage (NCBI taxonomy): Bacteria > Bacillati > Bacillota > Bacillota bacterium. Next base: position 21,209 of record JBFMCS010000011.1, on the reverse strand, counting down.
GCCACCATGATAAACGCGGACAACAGAAAGAGAGTGCGCCGTTTGGTTTTTACAGGGCCCAGGAGGGCTGTGAGTCCCACCAGCGTGGCCCCTATCAGAAGCCCGGCATACTCGTTGCCCAGACCGAAGAACCTAGCTCCCCCCACTGTAGAGTGGCCCAAGGGAGTGTCCACTGTCCAAGAGAACCCGCCCAGCTGGTCAGCCACCAGGAGCGCCGCGGTGAAGACGGCGGGGATACCATACTGGTGGTATCGTTGTATTCCCAGGCATCCCAGGACCAGTGCAGCCACTACTGGAAGACCGAACCCAACCACAAAGGCGGGGGCGCCCTGGATCCCCAGGGGGGGGATTACCAGGAATGCCAGGGGAACCAGGGTGAGGGCTAGGAGGCCGGTTTGGATCACTGCCTGGCGGCCGAAAGGCCGGAACAGCCAGACTGCGCCCGCAGTTAAGATGATGATCTGCCCGGTTATGTACGTCCTGAGGAGCGCTAGCCGCTGCCCGTGATTCTTGAGTATCCCTAGCTCCAATTCCCTGATAGTCAACAGGGCATCCGCGTGGGGCACCGATCCCATGGGCCAGCCCGTCATTTCCCCCGGCACTCTCACCCCGTGGAGGCGAAGGACTGTCGGGGCGATGTCGGTGGACAGGACTACCCCTGGCCTTCTGGTGCTAGGAGAGGTCAGGAGGCCCGGCGAGAACCCTCGCCCGGTGACAAGGATGGGTGTGAGGCTTGACGATGCCTGGGTGGCCTCATGGGAGGGCGTGGGCACCGCCAGGATTGCCAGGTCACGGGTGGCATCCATGTCCTTGACGAGAGCATAGAAGAGGTTTAACGACCTCTCGACCGCTGCGCGGCGCAGAGTGTCTGCCTGCCTGTCACTGGTGTTCTTCCTGTACATCTCCGCCCTGTGGGTATCTCCGGGAGCCAGCACCGCCACGCCAGTTGGGGGCAGCGCCTGCCAGACCTCCTTATACGACTCCAGGCGGTCCCGAAGGCCGTAGGGGGACAATGGGTCCTCCTCCAGGAGAAGATCTGGGGTGACAAGGCCCTCCGTCACTACGCCCTCCGAATCCATGATGACGGACACCGCAGGGCGCCAAGGACTCCCAGGGATGTCGAGGTTGGTGGCGATCCTTGCCTCGACACCTGCCTCGGAGAGAGCCTGCCCCAGAGCCCCGATGGATGCTTCCAGGGCGCTTTGGCGCCTCATTCCCCACAGCCCCAGGTTGTAGATGGCCCCTGGCCCCCTGGTGAGCCCTCCCCTTCGCAGCCACACCCGAGATACAGACGTGCCCTCAACGATCTCGGTTGCCTGGTAGGCCTCGCCGGATCTCGCGTCCCGCACCCTCCTCCCAGCCCCCAGCGTGGCGTAGCCATCGGACCTCGAGACCGAACCGGTGTGAAGCAGGCCGACCGACCCGAGGCTGCCTGCCTCAAAAAATCCCGGGGACGCCTCAAGGTCCTCCCAGGAGGCATGGTCAAGCAGGAAGATGAGGGTGCGCCCGTGCTGGGCCGGGGCGGCCACGGCCGGGAGTGACACAAGGATGAGGGCAAGAAGAAGCAGCAACTTCACCTGGGCCCCCTCCCCGGGTGCGCGCCTTCCAGGACCTGCTGGTAGACTTCCATCGTTGCCTTGGCTGCCAGGGTAAGGTCGAATTCCCGGGCCTTGAGGCGCCCTGCCTCACCCATGCGACGCCGCAGGCCCGCATCCGAGCCTAGGGCATCCAGGGCCCTCGCCATCTCCTCTGGATCACCGGGGCAGAAGAGTAGTCCTGTGCACCCGTGGTCAACTACTTCCGGGATCCCGCCCACACGTGCCGCAGCCACCGGCTTCCCTAGACTCATGGCCTCCAGGGCAACCATGGATAGCCCTTCACTCACTGAGGGCACCACCAGAACGTCCAGGGCGGCGATGAATGTTTCCGGATCTCGTACCTCCCCCGTGAATATTACAGTGTCACTGAGCCCAAGTGTGACCGCTATCCCCTCCAGCTCGCACCGCAGGGGGCCACCGCCGGCTACCAGGAAGCGCCAGTCGGGGTGTCTGCCCCTTAACAGGGATGCTGCCCGCAGAAACAGGTCTATCCCCTTTTCCCTCGCGAGCCTTCCTACGACTCCAGTGACTAGGGCGTTACCTAGCCCCAGGTGCCTCCGGAGGTCCTCCACCGCAGTCTGCGGCACGACCAGCTGGCTGATCCCGTTTCTAACCACCCGGATCCTCTCTGGCCGAACTCCTGCCTGCTCTATGAAGTCATCCATTACCGACTGGGATACGGCTATGTAGGCGGAGGTCAGTGGGGCCAGGAGTCTTTCACCAGCTGGATAGGCAACCCTCTGCCAAGAGGGCATTGCAGGCCTCACCAGGAAGCCGTGGAGTGTGTAGACAACCCGGGGCGGCGGCCCGAGGGCCACAGCCAGCCGGGACAAGAGGGCGGCCTTGGCGCCGTGAACATGAATGATGTTGGGGCGCCGCCCCCCGCTTATCCTCGCGAGGTCCACCAGAGAGCGGCCATCATCCCGAGGGTTCCAGCCGTCACTTATGGGCACAGGGTGGTAGACTAGACCGAGGTCCCTGGCGGGGCCTTCCCACATGGGAGGGCCCGCTACCTCGATGTGGGCTCCAAGATAAGTGAGAGAACCGAAGAGCGCGGAAACCTGTCGTAACATGCCGCCCCCGGCGGGGCGCATCACCTGAAGCACTCTCAGCGGACGTCCCCCCTTGCCGTCTCAGGTAAGAATATCCCCTTTGGTTTGGACTTCCATACCTGGACGGCGACACAGGGAGCGCAAGAACGAAGAAGACCCGGCACCAGCTGGCGCCGGGCCAGGATAACCCTGTCAACCCTCCCGGAGCCAGCTCTTGATCCTATCCAGCATTTCCGTGAGGTTCTTCCTCAGGGCCACCACAGCTATGGGGTTTAAGAGGGTGGACAGCATCGGGATGCCGAAATCGAACTCCACCCAAAGGGTCACTAGGGTTCCTTCAGGGACCTCAGTGAAGACGCAGGCCCCGGACATCTTCGCCAGGTCGCCCTTTACCTGATCAAACTCTATGGTCATTCGCTCATCGTCATAGGTATCCCTCTCGGACCATTTAATGGCCTTTCCCTGCAGGACGACATCCCATTCAGTAACGGAGTAGTCCTCTCCCTCCTCCAGTACAGTAACGGAACGAATATTGGACGTACCCCCGAACTTGCCAGACCTGTATCCCTCCCTAGTGACCTCATAGGCCCGGCGCACATCAACACTGAGGGTATCGTGGACCTCCACCTTGGGCAACTGGTCTCACTCCCTTCAGAGTTCCCTTGCCATTTCCTTGACCACCTTGAGGCTTTCCTGGAGTATCTCAAGCCCCCTGTCCAGGTCCGGCCGGGGTATCGTCAACGGGGGTTCGATCCGGATGACCTTGGGGTTGTTAAGGGTGTAGACCGCCAGGAGCCCCCTGGAGAACACCTCGGCCATAACCATCCCGCCGATCCCTTCCGAGCGGAACTGGACCCCGATGAGGAGTCCCTTGCCCCTCACCTGTTCGATGATTTCCTCGTACTCAGCGGCAAATCCCCCGAGTACACCCAGGGCGTATTCCCCTTTCTCCTGGGCCTGGCCCGGCAGATCCTCCTCCACGGCCACCCTGACGGCAGCAAGGCCAGCAGCGCATGCCAAGGGGTTTCCCCCGAAGGTTGAGGTGTGCAGAAGGGGGTTGGATTCCCACGGCTCCCATGCCTGTGGCGTACCCATGAATCCCCCTAGGGGCATAACACCGCCCCCCAGGGCCTTGGAGAGCGCCATAAGGTCCGGCTCCACTCCATAGTGCTCAACAGCGAACATTCGTCCCGTCCGGCCCAAGCCCGTCTGCACTTCATCGATGATGAGAAGGGCGCCCTTGCGCGAGCATATCTCCCGGGCTCGCGGAAGGTAGTCGTCGGGCGGGACAAGCACCCCCCCTTCGCCCTGGATGGGTTCGAGAATAACCCCGGCAGTGTTCTCCCCCACCGCCCGGTCCAAGGCCTCCGCGTCCCCGAAGGAAACGTGTGTGACCCCAGGAACGAGAGGTTCGAAAGGCTTCTTATACAGATCTCTCCCGCTCACACTCAGACTGCCCATGGTCTTACCGTGAAATCCCCCTATCGCCCCTACCAGGCCCGTCCTGCCAGTGGCTAGACGGGCCGTCTTGATGCACCCCTCCACAGCCTCGGCACCGGAGTTGCAGAAGAAGGAGTAGCGTAATCCCCCAGGTGTAATCTCGGCCAAGGCTTCAGCCAGCTCAGTCGCTGGCTGGCTGGGAAGCAGGCGGCTGGAGAGCGGCATCCGGTCCAGCTGAGCCCGGACCGCCTCAACCACCTTGGGATGGCGGTGACCGTGGCTGAACACTCCGTAGCCACCAGCGAAGTCCAGGTACTCGTGGCCCGCGGAATCCAGGATCCTCGAACCGTTCGCCTCAACCTCGGCGGTGTCAAGTCCCATCAACCTATATACGCGGGCAAGCCCAGGGTTCATGTATGCTTCGAACTTCCTAAGCACCTCATCCCCAGGATTCGGCATGTTGCCCCTCCCTTCTAATAAAGCGGCAATTGGCGGTTCTAGCCCATGCGTCCTAGGACCTTCGACAGCCTAGAAAGGTTTTCCTCCTGGCTGAAATGGAGCTTTTCGTGGTGGCAGCCTGAGTTTTGCCTGCGGTTCCCAAGAGTGCCGTCTTTACATATAGCCAACTGTGTCGTAGACTACTCACAAGGAGGGAAAGACAGTGAGGGCCGTTGTGTACGCCAGGGTCGCGGCACTGGATGAGGCCGAAACCTTGGACCTGAGGGCACAGGAGGAGGCGCTCAGGGACGTGGCAGGCCGGAGGGGCTGGAACGTGGTGGCCTTTGAGTCCGACAAGGGCTTTGGGGCTCGTAATCTGGAACGCCCTGGCCTGCACCGGCTCCTGAGAAGGGTTAAGGAAGGTGCCGTAGATGTGGTCCTCGTCTCTGGCCTGGATCGTCTCACCCGGTGTGTATCCGACCTGCATCGCCTGCTCTGGCTCTTCAGGGAGAGCAAGGTCTCCCTGGTGAGTCTTGAGGAGCGCCTGGACTCCACCACTGAGGCGGGCGCGCTCACGCTGGACCTCTTGGAGAGGATCTCCCGGTGGGAACAGGTTGTTGTCGCGCCCGGCGCAGGCACACAGCAATGCCCTGAACCGGTCGGTGGTCCTGAACTGGAATGGATATCACCGGATGAGGGCGATCCTGCCCGGGCAGGATCGGAGGAACCGGTACCGCCTTCCGCCACCGGTATCCCAAGAGAGAGGAAACGCGCCGGTATGCTGGCACAAGGTAAGACTGCAGGAGAGATGGACCTGCCGGTGCCCCACCGGAGGGAAGGCCCAATTGCCGGGCTCCATGACCGCGGGGCCCTGATGACCCCAGAACAGGTGGCGGATAGGTTGAAGATTAGCCGCCTCACCGTCATGGACTACCTGCGGAGGGGTCTGCTTAGCGGAGTCAAGGTAGGACGGCTCTGGAGGGTCCAGGAGCAGGATCTTGAGGACTACCTAGTAAAGAGTGCCAAGGGATAGCAGCCTCTTGGGAAGCAAGAGGTGCCTCAGAATATGCATATCCAGGTTAGGCCCTCTCTCCATGCTCCCGAGAAAAGCGGCGCACGCCGCAAGTGCCTTCCGGGCTTGGTGCTGCCTCCTATCCAGCTGAAGGGGCCACCGGACTTGTTGCACCAGGCAAACCGCCCGAATGGCAATGCCGGCGCCGGTGCACAAGCTGGGTGTGCGAGGCGTCTCCCAGCCCCCTTGGCCAAGTAAGCCCTTGCGAGCCTGGCTCTAGCCTAGTCAGGCCAGCCTCTGCCGTGCCTGGAATACCAGGCCCCGGATGATCTCCTCCCTCGTAGGGTTCTCCTTGCCATCATAGTAGGTGGCTACCACCGGGATACCCAGGTCCCTTCTCAGAGCACCCATCTGTGCCTCCACCACAGAACCGGGCAGGCACGTAAAGGGCGCCACGAAGATTGCCCCGTGGATTGTACCCCTATGCGCTAGGGCGCAGGTGCGGCCGATGGTCATGGGGGGCTCTCCGCCGTAGTGGTCAGACACGTAACGGCGGGACAGCGCTCGCAGTTCCTTGGGCGGCGGTTCGTGGTCGTGAGCCAGGGTCTCCCCTGCCGCCCTGTGAATCCGGTGTTCATCGCGGAGTGCCAGACCCTCAAGCATCCCGTAGGAAATCTGCCGCACAAGCGCGGAGAACTCCCCGGTCTTCCTGTACATTGTCCGCCCTTCCTCGTGGTTTATGTGTGCGGTGTAGGCGAAGAGCTCGGAGGCTGGCGAGAGCGATACCTCCCCCCCCGCTCTCTCGATCTTGTATATGATATCTTGATTGCAGCGGTCGTCCAGCCTAACGTAGAACTCGCCTGCGACAACGATCCTCGGGCGCCGCTGGCCCGATACCGGGACAGCCTTGAACCTGGCAGCGGCCTCCCTTACAAGGCTTTCAAGGGGTTCTAGGTAACTGCCCGTAGCAAGACTTGTCAAGGAACACCTGAAACCCGCCAGCACCCGGGTAAGCCTGTGAGAGTACTCCTCGAAGATGGCCTCGCTGGAGCCCGGCTCCAGCTCATAGGGCCGCGTCATGTGCAGCATCTTGTAGAGGGCGTCCAGGGCTACTGTACCGTCATAGGCCCCTACGGCGAACACCAGCCCAAAGCGTTTCACTGCGTCAGCCAGCTTCGCCGAGCATATCATCCTCTCACCGTAGCCCGCCTTGTTCAGCAGGAGTGACTGGACAGGAGCGTAGAGCCCGTAGCGGCACGGCCCGCAGGCCCAGCCCTGCAAGAACACGGTTCTGTCCAGATCCACCCTCCCGTTCTGAAGGTAATCCAGGAAGTCCTGCACATTCTGGATCATTGGCAGGCACTCATCCCCGTTCACGTACTTCCTGGCCAGGGAAAGGTCCCGGTCAGGGCTTCGGGGAAGCATCCTTGCGTCCACCCCGAACCTTTCCAGCATCGCCCCGAACACCCTGGCATGATGGGTGGGTTCAGGGATGAGTATAGTCTTACCACCCAGGTTCAGCAAGGTTGTGCTTTCAGATGTGAGTATGGTGGGTGCGACGTAGGCCTTCCTGGACCGTGATGTGTTCTTGAAGGCCTCCAGGCGCGTGATCATACCTGCGGGAGCGGTATGCTCGTCCATGGTCAACCTGAGGCTGTTGGACACCATACCCAGGTAGTGACGGAGCATGGCGTTGGGGCCACACATGAAGGGGTCCTGGAGGATCGTATGGAGAATGGGGATAGGCTTCCCCTGGTTCTTCCGGTTAAGATACCTGGCAATGATCGCCGCGGAGAGCATCTTTTGAACCTGGCCCGGGTATATGTTGTCCATCTTCTGGATGATGCTGGCGAGTTCCCCGTCGAATTCCTCCCGGGATCCCAGGAGGTCCGATTCTACCCGCCCTTCATACCAGCCCTTAGTATATGATAGAAGGTAGTCCTGGGGCAAAGCCAGGACCCCTACGTCCCGGGCAAAGGAGAGGGAGCGCTTGGACACCTCGACATCATAAACGGTATAGGGCCTCCCCAGGAACACTGCAACGATGGACCCCTCGGGACGGGCATCCCGGAGCGCTTCTATGGCCAGCCTCGACTCTTTTTCCATAGCCTCATTGTACTGGGCTTGCCTGAGGTAGGCAGCATTAACCGCACGGCTCAGCCTCTCCTCCCGGAAGTCAGAACCCAGTAGACGCTGCGCCACCTCCCTGAGCTGCTTCCTCACGACCCCCTCGCCCTTCCTGTAGTTCAGCTGGGCATAGAGCACCTTGTTCTCCGGCAAGTCCAGCGAGGATGTCACTGTGCCGCGTATCGTCTGCATGAGGGGGCAGGTGAAACTCCTAGGCCACCGGGTAGCCCAGGGTAGGGGTTCCATATCCACCGGCTCAGGGACGAAAATGTAGTCCAGATTGCTCCTGTGAAGATACTCATAGTGGCCGACCAGGACCTCCACGGGGTAGCACATCTCAGAATCCAGGTACCTCTTGCCCTGCTCCAGGATGGCCTCGGTGGTGTCTGGGGACAACACCACTCTTGCCCCTAGCTCCCGGAAGAAGCCTGCCCAGAAGGGATAGAGGTCGAAAAATGGCCCCGCCCGGGCCACGCCCACTGTGGGGCCGTCCTCAAGGGGCTCGCCAGCTGCCCGGTAGAACACCTGGTTTCTCCTCTGGACGTAGTCCGGCAGGTCCTCCCTCCGGGCAAACCTCCGGCTCTCGATGCCCGAGTACCTCCCGCACCGGTCACCGTACAAGAAGGTTGTTCCGTCGGAGAACTTAATCACATCTAGCGTGCAGTTGTGCTCATGCTCGCACTGGGCTGTGCACTTACGCCGGGACTTCGCGAACTCGTTCAGGTGCCTTAGATCCTTGAAGGTGTAGGAGGTCTCCATTCCAGTCTCGTCGAAGGCCTTGGCCATCAGGGCCGCGCCCAGCGCCCCGGTGAGCTCGGGGTGCGGTGGAACCACTATGTCTTTCTGGATCTCGGCGGCGAAGGCAGCGGCCAGCGCGTGGTTCTTGGCGGTTGCGCCGGTGAACACCACCTTACCGTCCATGGCCCGGTTCTCCGCAGTCTTGGTTATGTAGTTCCGTGCAGAGGAATAGGCTAGGCTTGCCAGCTGTGACTGTAGGGGCAGTCCCTGGCTGGCGCTGGAGGCTAGGGCAGACTGGGACAGGAGGGTGCAGGTGTCCCCCAGGTCTATAGCGTACTCGGCCGTGAACGCCTGTTCGGAAAACTCCCCCTTGATGTTTATGCCCAGAAGCGCTGTGAGGTTTTCCAGGAATGTGCCGGTGCCTGCAGCGCACACTGGATTCATGTTGTAGTCGTAGAGGGCACCATCCCTGAGCTGGAGGAACTTGGAGTCCTCACCGCCGATCTCGATGATGGAGAAGGTACCCTTGTCGCCGCAGAGACGTTTGACGCCCTCGGCTTGGCAAGTTATCTCATCCACGGCGTACTCGGCGTTTAGGATCCGCTGGGACAGGAAGCGGCCTGACCCTGTGGTGCAGGCAACAATACGGGCAGCGGCCACAGCGCCTGCGTATTCCTCCCTGACCCGTTTCACCAGTTCAAGGACCTGGAGGGCAGGGCGACCCGAGGTGGGAAGGTAGATGCCCCCAATCACCTGCCCGTGGGCATCCAGCAGGACGCACTTGGTGGAGACTGAGCCACAGTCCACCCCTAGAAACACGGTGGAGGTGTCAAGGCTCTTCCCGGGGGACATGGTCTCGGGCATGTAGTGGACCCGATCTCTAAGCAGTCTTGGCAGGGGTCTCTGGGGCACGTAGGCCCTGTTTAGCGCATCGGAAGGCCGGACCGACTCGAGGTTGACCGGCTGGCCGCTCTGGGCGGCCCCCAGCGCGAAGAGGAACTCGTGTTCGCCGGGGACATCCAGCGTGGACCCGGAGCCGTCGAGGTGCTGGAGTAGGTACTTCATGACAGCCTTGTTGTTAGCGACCCCGCCCACGGCAACAATCCTTGCCCGCTTCGCGGCGCGGTTCAGGGCCACGTTGCTCATGACTATGTCCGCCAGGGTCTTGGCGAGTCCTGCGGACACCGCGCTCTGCGTGGCCCCCTCATTGATGGCATGAGTCATATCAGACTTGGCAAAGACAGCGCACCTCCCGGATATCTTCACCGGGGAATCATCGGAAAGGGCCAGCTCGGCAAGATCCCTGTCGTCATAACCCAGGCGCGTTGCCTGCTGATACCAGAAGGCACCGCTTCCCGCCGCGCACTGCCCGTTCCGGTTGAAGAACTCCACCTCGCCATCAGGGCCGATTTCCAGGTAGTACATGTTCTCGTGGCCCAGGGACAACACAGCGTCACACCTGATACCCGAATACGTCAAGCCGTCACAGAGGGCCTTGATCTCGAGTATGGGCTCTATACCCGCTTCCTGCGCAAACAGGTGGGCATTGGCGCCCGTCACACCGACCCTGAACTCTTTATAGTCGTGTCCTGCCTCTCTCAACCTGTCAATGCAGGCTAAGGTGTTTTGCAGCGGGCGCCCGGCAGTGGGCAATGATACCTTCGCCACAATCCCATTGTGGGCCAGCACAGCCTTGACGGTAAATGTCCCGATGTCAAGGCCCAGGTTCGGGAGAGGGCCCGGTAGTTCGCTGCGTGTGACTTCTTCCAAGGGTATCACCTCTTTGGGCGCCTTGAGCGGCCGGGCTGTTACGCTTGGAGCCACTCTGGCTAGGACAGGCTCTCATTGAACAGGATCCCCCTCCTGTGCGGGAGAAAAAAGGAAAACCCAAGGATAATTATGCCACGAAGGAATCCCGCTGCCAAGCGGCGCCCGGCAAAATCCCCGACCTTGCCGTCTAAACCCTGGACCCTGGGGGAACACACCCTCTCACAGCCCTAGCATCTGCACTATCTTTCCAGGAGGGGTCTTCCTGCTGTAGAACACGATCAGCATGAACCGGGCGCGGGAGCCGCCGACGTAGATGTCCGCGTCCGTGCATGACCTCGTCCCGGATCTAAGCCCTGTAAGCAGCACGATGTCGGCCTCAAGCCCCTTGAAGGAACGGATGGTCGCGAAGCCCAGCGAGGCAGTGCCGGGCGAGCCAGGCTCAAGTGGGAACCCCTTTATCGATGGCGTCCCTGCCAGTGAACTCTTCTCCAGGCGGTTTGGCGAGAGTATCATGATGCGCCCGGGCTGGATGCCCTGGCTAAGCAGGCGACCCACCTCCCTTTCCACCAGGCGCCTCTCCTCATCCGGAGAATCCCACGGCAGGTGTGATATGGGGAGGCCGCCCTTCAACCCGGGGCGTATAATGCCCTCCTTGAGAAAGTGCGACATCCATTCGCTTATTACCTCAGTGTTGCGAAGGTTCCGGGTGAGGCGGTGCTTGGAAATGGTAAAGCACCGCAGCTCGTCTACGTCGGGGGAGAATATGTCCTGGTTGGGATCGGCGAATATATAGAAGTCACCCCCGGGTTTGAGCACCGCCTCCAGGCAGGTGAACCAGGTGCTCCGGAAGTCCTGGCCCTCGTCAACAATGATGGCATCGAACTTGCTTTCTTCGGGCATTCCCTCCATTAGGTAGCGGCGTCCGGGAGGGCCGTGAAGAACCTGGACTGGGCCTCCTCTGAGGTTGGTACGGATAGGCCGGGGTCACCCTCCCGCAACACTTGCACGAGGTAGTCCAGAAAGGCAGAACAGGTGATGCCTGGGAGAGCGTGCTTCAGGTAGTCAGCAAGGGCCCGGTTAAAGCAGGTCAGGAACACACACTTGCCCTCTTTCTGGAGCCTCCTGGCCTTCTCCATGGCCAAGAATGTCTTGCCGGTGCCAGCGGCCCCGAAGAAGATCTTGCGGTTATCTAGCTCGGTCTCATCCAGAATTCGCTCTTGCTCCTCGGTGAGTACCCGTTCAGCCGTGGTTTCCAGCCATTGAATGCGCTCCTCAAGCCTGGAGAACACGTGGAACCTGGGGGCCAGCACGTCTTGAACAAGGAATCTGGCAGCCTGGGACTCTCCCCTCTTTCTAGGGCCAGCGAGCCGGTGGATACGCTCCTCAAGGTGCAGGAGGTCTGGGGACAGGAGAACGTTCACGCCTTCAACTCCGGCAGGCAGCGCACCGGAAATCCTGCCACACTGGGGGAAGCATACAGCAAAGCGGTAGGCTAGCGGGAAGGGCCTCTTGGCCATTTGCCTGTAGCGGGCCAGCACCGCGTACATGGACTTCCTGGCTTGCCTTACGGGGTCTGTGCGTATCTCCCTGAGAATCTCATCCTTAACCTGTTTCCACACGCCGTCTTCGTAGACCAGTTCCCCTTGCTTCACCTCAACCACCACGAAGCCTAGTTCGGGATGGACCACAATGAAGTCGGCCTCACCTTCGCGAACCTCCCTCACTGTGTCCCTGGGCAGGACATACTCATAGGAGTAGAACACCGTGAACTGGGACGATAGCTGGCGCGCCACCTCGTAGAAGAGCCTCTCCCCCGTGTTCTGGATGGTCGCGGGGTCAATGTCCGGAACCATTCTGGCCACTTCGCAGTCACCTCAGCCCCTCGTGGGTTCCACGTCCGGAGCGCATCAGTCACTCTCCATTGTTTTCCATGACACTCGCGGAATCCTCTAGGCCCCCATACCCTGTTGCGGTAAGAGGCAGGGGTGCGCGGCCTTGCGGGTGGGGGGCCATTCCAGGCTATCCTCTTTTTCCAGTGATGGGGGATTCAGCACGAGACTGGGAGGAGTCCCACGCCAGCGAGAGCCTGGGCCCTTTGCTTGATCGCACGGCCCAGGCTCTCGTTTTCCTACCTCCGTCTTGGTCAAACCCTATTCCTTGTAGTCGACGCTCTGAGGCTTTCCCCCTAGGTCAGGGAAGTCTTCCTTGACCCATCTCATGAAGGATAGCACCATGAGGAAGATCACTATAATCAGGGGTAATGACGCAATTACCGAGGATGTCTGGATGGCACTGAGTCCTCCGATGGCCAGCACTGCCACACCCACAGCCGCCAGGGCTGCCGCCCATACGACGCGAACCCAGCGTGCTGGCTGCTCATCGCCACGGAGGGTCTTAGTGGCGATGGACGCCAGGGTGTACGCGGACGAGTCTAGCGTGGTTGCCAGGAAAATAAAGGCCACAACGACGAAGACAGGCAGGATTATCACACTGCCTGGCAGAGCCGAGATCGCCTCCACAATGGCAGCAGGGCCTCCCTTTTCCGACAGGACCTTGGTAAGCGGGATGATGCCGTTGACCTCCAGGTGCACGGTGTAGCCACCGAATACCGCGAAGTAGGCCCAGCACCCCAGGGTTCCCCAGAAGCATTCAGCCATGACCAGCTCGCGAATGGTGCGCCCTTTGGAGATACGGGCCACGAAGAGGCCCATGTACACGGCGTATGCGATCCACCAGGCCCAGTAGAATACGGTCCAGCCCTGGGGGAAGCCTCCCTTGGCCACTGGATCTGTCCAGAGGCTCATCCTGAACCAGTTCTGGAACAGGTAGCTAAGGCTCTCAGAGAAATGCGAGAGGATGAAGAAGGTGGGCCCCGCAAAGAGTACGAAGGCAAGGAGAACAAGAGCCACGTACACATTGATATCACTGAGGACCTTGATACCTTTGTAGAGTCCAAGGTAGACGCTGGCACCGAAGATGCAGGTCCAGATGATCAGGATGATAACGTTGAGCCCGAAGGACTCCGGCACCCCGAAGATCTTGCTCATGGCTGCGGAGATCATGGGTACGTTCAACCCCAAGGATGTCCCGACGCCACCTACCAGGCCGAACATGACGCATACGTCGATGACCTTACCTACCCAGCCATCCACCATATCCCCGAGGATGCCGCGGCAGGCTGTGCTCGCCCTGAGGTGCGGGTCCTTGCGGACATATACCGCGTAGGCTATGGGGAGAGCGGGTATGCAGTACAGGGCCCAGGCAATAAACCCCCAGTGATACATGCCGTAGGTGACGGCCCAGCCAGCGGCGTCAGCGCTGAAGGGCTCTGCCCCGAAGGGCGGCCACTGCATGTAGTACAAGGGCTCCGCGATGGCCCAGTAGATCAGGCTTGAGCCGATGCCGGCGCAGAAGAGCATGGCTATCCAGCTGAGTGTGGAGAACTCGGGTTTGTCATCGGGACCACCCATCTTGATATTGCCCCACGGGCCTACAGCTGCGTACACGAGGAACAGGAAGGCCATGAACGCACCGATCATGTAGAGCCAGTCGAGCTTATAGGTGATCCAGGCTAGGGCTGCGTTGACCAGTTGGCCTCCCGGACCAGGGGCCAGCGCTAGCGCCGTGGAGACCCCTACGATAACGATAAGGGCGGGCCAGAATATGTACGGATCGATCTGAGATCTGTTTTCCATATCCGTATACCTCCTTCCCAAGTGTTATCGCTGCTGCCAGTAGAGGTTGACGGTGCCGGGGATCTGGCAAGTGCCTAGCGCGATGGTCACCTCCTTTTGTGGAAGCCCCTGGCAGGGCACTCCAGAGACAACACGGCCTGTGCCACGGTTGTTAGGTTCTTGTCATGTACTCGCCGCTGCGAATGGAGCGCCTGCGTTTGTGCCCTGGGAGCGTCAACCGGCACAAGCCCTTACGGGATAACTCTATTCACCCTGCCGCCTGGATCCCCTTCTTGCGAAATGGTAGGTCATGACTGTGCTAACCAGGTTTTGCCGTTTTTCTGCAGAAGGCTGGCGCAGGGGGAAGCCAGGATAGTTGCTGCTGCCCATGCCCGCCGGGCGCACATGCAAGGGACCAGGCGCTGTTAGGGCGCCTCGCCCCTTGGAAGCGAAAGATTCATGGTTAGTGCCTTAGACCCAGCCCGCCTTCCTCCTGGACATCTCGACCGAACGTATGCTTATGTCCAGGAGCCTGGCAATCCGGGCTTTTGCCTCGATGCCTATGGCTGCGCCCGGCCGGGCCAGCACGTGACCCAGGTCGAGTTCTTCCCTTATTTCGCGCATGGCGGTGGAATCAGCGAGATCGAGTACGGAAACCCCAAGCTTGTTCGCTACATAGGCTTTAGCCTCATTGATCCTCATGGCCTTTGACATGACGATGCGGGCTACCAGATCTCCGGCAGTACGCAGGCCGCCCATGCCAGTGGCCAACTCATGGAGGAATGCCATCCCAAAGGTGTCACCGTGGCCAATCTACAGCCCGTCGGCCTTCCCTATCTCCACCAAGGATACTGATGCCCTGGAGATTACATCCAGCGGGGCGGTGCTGGAGACAGACACCCCCCCTACCCCCATGCCTGCATTGGGGTGAATGGGTATCCCAGAGACCTCTGAGCAAGCCTTCACAAACGTGCAGGCGCGTGCCAGGTTCCAGGGAAAGGTGCGGTTGCTGTTAGTGTTCACAACAGGCCCGAATACCGTGGCCCCTGCCTTCTCCACCAGCCTGACCTGCTGGTGAGGGTAGAGGCCGGCCAGCCGGGTGCCGTCGTATTCAAGCTCTCCGTGCATTCCCAGGATGAACTCCCCGGACATTCCCACCTCGATATCCATGTCGGGGAACTCGGCCTTGAGCTCCTCTATCGCCCTGAGGCTGGCCAGGAAATCAGCGTCCCCTGATGACCCCACGGTGTCAAGGTTGATGCCGTCAGCCCCGGCCTCGTGCATTGTCTTGGCCACGTAGCAGATGTCCTTGACAGCTGCATCGCAGGCCTCTTCCTGGGCGGCCCTGGCCTCGGCCATCTTGCCCTTGGTGAGGAGCTCCGTCCAGTTGTCGATGGGTCCATCTGGCTTGGTGTACAGGCCCAGGTTAGGCATGGCACCGTACAGTACGGGAATGGTAGCATTCAGCTGTACCTGCTCCATGACTTGGCGCTCTTCGTGAATTATCTGCTTTACGGGCTTGAAACTATAGTCCGTATGGGCCAGCTCCATAGTATCGGAGCAAAACGCGCGCTCATGGGCAAGGATCGTTCCCAGCCTGTCCACCGGCACGCCACCCCTGAGGGGAAACTTCAGCGTACCTGCATCGAAAGAGTGCACCACCTCCCTTCCCCATTCAATGGTGACCACCTTCTGGGGAGAGGCGCAGATTTCGAACAGGCTGTCGAGTTCCCCTTGTGTGAGGGGAGGGATCCTTCCCCTCCTTGCCGCATCACTGGTGCCGTCCTCCAACTCGGCCCTGAGTTCGCCCTCGCTCAGCCAGAGAACGCTGCCGTCCCCCAGCCTCGAGAAGATCTTGTCCACACATCTACCTCCCTCTTCGAGTTGGTGTGGCTCTTTCGGGTGTAGTGTCCTGTTGCCTGCCTCGACTCCATTATGGGATACCTATCATGTTTCGGTGTCCATCCCAGTTTCCCTATCACTCCTCCTCCCAGCCATCCTATGGCCCAAGGCAGCATGCATGGCAGCGTGTGGAGCAGGGAGGTGATACGGTGTGCCTGGGGCCTTTGAGAAGATAAACAGTCCTCCCCCAGAGAGAAAAACCAACCTAGCGGCATGCCTGCAGCCATGGCCGCAAGTCAACTCGAAAAGCAAACTCCAAATGAGATCAGGCCCGAGCCTTGCGCCAGCAAGACAGGCTGGTGAATAACGGCAGGCCTCTGGGTGTGTCCAGGCTCCACAAGGGGGGAAGACTGATGTCGCCGGACTCAGGCATAAGTGAGTTGTCCTGAAGTCGAATCAATGATCCGCGATTTGGCCTGCACGAGCTCCCCAGTGGAGCGTAGCAGAAGGAGCCCACCCGCCGGGGGGCTCCTGGGTACGCTGGAATTGGGACAGCCCTTCAACGCAGCACAAACGTACCGTCGGGCCCCTTGTGAGCCCGCACCTGCAGTTCCTTGCTGGCAATCTTGATGGTGGCACGGCCCATCCGCAGGGTCACGCCAGGATAGGAAGTGTCGCACCGGATGACTCCCTTTTCGGAAACCCTCACTTCGGTCTTGGCCTCCGCCGGCGATCCCATGGCCACAGCCCTCACCAAGCCGCTCAGGGAGAGGGTCAGGCCCCCCGTTACTGGGCCCCTGACGTCGCAGTCTCCCTGGGCCACGAGCTTGCTGCAGTAGGCGCCCCGCTCTCCCAGGGAGATGATGCCTGGGGACTCCAGTGTAGACAGGTGGGCATAACCTGTCTTTATGCTGCACGGCTGGGCCGTGATCTCGGAAATTGTGGAGACGGCGGCATCCACCTGGGTCTCTAACCTGCGAAGTTCGTCTACGAACACGCTGAACGTCTCTGGCCTGGTGGGCACGGAAAAGGCAGCGGCAAGATCATCAGCCAGTGCGGTGAGGTCCGAATCCACGGGGAGGTCACTCTCTTTGATAGCCGACCGGATACTAGACGTCCTCTGGGACATGTAAGGCAGGTACTTCGCCCTAAGGGTCGTAGCCGCCTGGTTCAGCTTCACATCAAAGGGCATCTTTAGCTGCCGGAATCGCTTCTCGACCTGCATGATGGCGGCATGCAGGCCGCCAAGATCCTCCAGGAGGCTCTGGAGTTCTGGCAGTATGCGGACGTAGACAGCCCTGACGCCCCCTGCCCTCAGCGTGGAGTTGATGGCCCCTCCCTTCAGGTCAATATTGAGGCCTGCGTAGATCTGGGCCTTGGAAGCTGACCCTAGGATCTTCACGCTCCGTGCCGCCCTTACCGTCATGGTCTCGGTGACATCACCGGTGATCAGCACGTCACCGTTGAAGTCTATATTGCCTGTGGAAAGGCTCACGTCGCCTTGGTGGACGTACTCCGATACCACGTTGATTGCCACCCTGTGAGGGGAAATGTGATTCACCTGTGGGCGCCCCGGCGCTGTTGCAAGGACCCTGCTTGTTGCGGCATCAAACTCCACGCCTCGGCCAAGCACAAGTTGGACATCCTTGGCCGCAGGTACCTCCAGTCCCGCACCTGTCACAGTGTGCCCAGGGACGCCCGCCACCGCTTTCTCTACCACGGCCACGACGTCCCCGGGGTTCACTGACGGTATCTCCAGCACCTCCCGGTAGTCCACGGTACCATCCTCACGCTGTCTTGGCCCAGTTACCTGGACCTCCTCGGATACCAGCTGCCTCACCTTGCCGTGCTGTGGCTCGACCGGGGGGCGGCCCTGAGCCACGGTCACCAGGGGAAAGGGCTCCTCTAGCGCGGTCCTGACGGCTGCCTCATCTATGCCGGATAACACACCGTTCTTTGCCAAGGCGGTAAGGACCACGGCAACCGCCTCGTCGATGGTGGCGGTCTGGTGTTCAAGAATCTCTGGCTTGTACTCTTGGGCTGGGGGACAATCAGGAAGGTAAGGCTCGAACATTAGCCCCCGGCCCACTTGAAGTGTGGCTGTCATTTGATCCGGCGACACGGTGATCCCCAGCCGATCACACCAGAGTTCAGCCTTGGTTTCCAGGGTAACGTGGTCGTGGTGGAGGATTTCAGTGGGATAGGTGTATTCCATGCCGTTGATGGCAGCACAGATGTGATCACCAGGAAGGAGCCTGGCGGGGGAGCCCTGTCCTAAGGGGTTCACGACGTAGAGGCGCCCGTCACGGACCTCAACGGTTCCGTCCATGTCTGTCGCAGGTTCTCGGGAGAGAACCGGTAAAGCACCGGCAATTAGGCCCTGAGGGTCTTCAGGGGTCCCGGTTGATGAGAGCGCTAGCAGCCTTCCGTTGGGCATAGGGTTCACCCCCCCCTTCTTGGAAGTCGGTCCCCCGCCCGAGGGGGGTGTTCATATTATCTATCGAAGGGATCCGCTGGTGTTTTGAGCTTGACCTGTCCCCAGGGTACACTAGCACAAGAAGGACAAGATGTGCCCACGTATCCCTCGCTTACGGGCAGGCAAGATCCGGGCTGCTAGGGGCGCAATACTCTCTCCCTTCCCGATGCCAGGCTGCTACCCAGCCAGTCAGCTCTTGAGCCGTCCGGCCTTCCTGCATTCCCGGGAAGACACCTATTGCAGCACAGCCCTTGAACGCTCATCTCAGGAGGGTTGCGATCTTCCCTGCACGCTTCGGACTTCCGCCCAGCCTGGTCAAGGAAGGGGCATCTTCTGAGGCCACCATTTGGCGGCACCTTCCCCCCTCCCGGATCCCAGTCGTAGCCCCTGGTGACTGTGGCCATCTTGGCCTTTACATGTAGCCATTGCAGGGCGCCGCCTCCTTGCCAAAGACTGAGGGGGCACTCCGCCCCCTCAGTCTCACCGAAAAACGCATCTTCATGCCTGGGTGTCTTACCCCTTACCGTAGAAGCTCTCGATGAGCTCCTTGGGAGGAGGAGGCGTAAGCAGGGTTACGACCACCAGGGTCACGATGCCCATGACACAGGGCAGGGTGCCCTCCCACAGGTAGAACGGGTTGTGGGGCCACTCAGGCCACAGCACGTAGATGCAGAGGAGCATGGAGACAAACCCGGAAACCAGGCCAGCCAAGGCCCCCTGCCTGTTAACCCTCCGCCAGAAGAGCATTATCAGGACAGGCAGCGCCAGCACTGAGATGCCCGGCCAGATCAGGGTGATGGCTATGGAGACGATGGGCAGCTTGGGGGAGACGGCGGCGATGGCCGCGATCCCTACCACCACTATGCACATCAGCCGAGCCACAAGGTCCAGGGTACGCTCCGGCCACTTTACCTTGAAGGTCTTCTCCAGGATGTCTACCTGGAGTATGGAGGAGAGGTTCAGCAGTATGGAGTCGGCCGTTGACTTGCCTGCTGCCACCAGGCCAAACATCAGCAGGGCGGCAGGTACAGCCCCGAACCAGCTGCTGAACATCATGGAGACATACTGCTCCGTCACGGCCACCTCAGGTGCTTCGGGGTAGAACGCCAGGAGCGCTGTTCCGACCAAGACGGGAAGAAGCGCATACATCAGGGCGCCCCCTACGCCAACACCCAGTCCCGCCATGAGGACAGCCCGGATATCCTTGGCCGCGTAGAACCTGACCCACAGGTGGGGAACCAGCCCTGCCCAGGCCGGGCCGATGAACAGGATGGCCGGGTAGAAGTAGTGTGGGGGCAGTGTCCTCTCAAATGCCCACGCTCGCGGTCCGGTAGCAGCCGCCACAAACATTTCCTCGAACCCGCCCCAGTGGGTGTACACCAGCAAGGCCGACAGCCCAAGCGCGAGCAGGACGGTTATTCCCTGGACCACATCAGTGTAGGCAACCGAGCGCATCCCACCGAGGATGACATATAGAGCCATGGTAGAGGCAAAGAACAGCAACATGAAACCGTAGGACAGCTGGCCGCCAGTCAAACCACTGAGGATTGCCGACATGGCAACAAACTGGATCCCCACGTAGAAGATGGACGGGAACAGGATCATGATCAACCCGAAAAACACCCGGACCGGGCCCTCGGAGCCGAGCCTGTGCGCGACAAGATCGGCGTTGGTTACGTAGTTGTGCATCTTCCCTAGCTTGTAGAGTCTCAGGCCTATGAGTGTGGTAAGGGGGATGATGAGTGTGGGGTAGTACATGGCCTCGAACCAGGCCCACTCAATGCCCCAGCTGTAGAACACCGCTGACAGGCCTACAAACCCATAGGTGCTTATGTATGTAGCAAGGTAAGTGAAGAAGATGACGAACGGGCTCAACGTCCCGGATGCCACGTAGTAGTCTCTCCTGCCGCTACCTGTCTGCCTGTAGGCATACTGGCCAATGCCAAGAACGATCACAGCGTAGGCTATCATTAACACTAGAATCACGATCGTGGCAACAGACATCGTCTACCCCTCACTTTCCTTGTTCTAGGAGCCTGTCGTAGTACGCCTTGTAGGCGAAGTACCCGCCCACGCCCACTACTGCATCGATGATACCTATGACTAGGATGTAGAAGGCACTCTTGGGCATTCCCCCGATCCAGACTCCCTCGAATGTAGTCATAGCTGCGAAGAAGGCGATCAAAACCAGCGTGCCTATGACGGAAAACCAGACGAAGAACCTGTCTAACCTGGTGAGGCTAAAGGTGATGAGTTCATGATCCTGTTCCCACTTGCCGGCCACTGCACGATCACCTCCTAGAGTTGTCACCTAGTTCGCTAGATTCCTCGATTCCTGCTCCAGGTTCTTCCTTCACCTCATTACATCAAACGCATCCCCCCCCTCCGGTGTGCCCTCCCCCCTTACCTGAAGGGACCCAGGGCAGGAGAGCAACACAGACTAGCATTGTCCCAAATACTCTGACTTGCCCGTGTATTTCTATGGTTTGATCGATTCTCCTTTCAATCGAACTCCCGGGAGTCATATTATCTCCCTCCCCAGTCTACCGTGAAGCCTAGGACCCCTAACCTGGTCGATCTACGCGTGTGGGGCGCTGGCGATCTGGGGATAAGTGTCCGGCTCAACACCAGTCTTGGGTCCGTCCCGGCGAGGGCAGGGATCAGGCCCCCCTACAGCGGCCCAGCAGCCCCGCCGGATGACCCGGACAGGGTAGGGTCGAGCGCTGGCGCGTATACTTTAGAGTCCGGTGGCATATCCAGAGCTTTCGCCATGGGCCTCAGTCCGGCTCTCATGGTCACGGTTCCAGCCCCCGCCTCGTCAGTAGGGTCGAGCGCTGGCGCGTATACTTTAGAGTCCGGTGGCATAATATCCAGAGCTTTCGCCATGGGCCTCAGTCCGGCTCTCATGGTCACGGTTCCAGCACCCGCCGCGTCAAACCCCGGCATGCGGATTTCCCGCACCGGGCTTTCCTGCTAACTTCACACCAAGGGTTATGAGACCTATCGTGCTGGCAGCGCTTTCGGTTCCTGGTAGTACCGTAT
>JBFMCS010000010.1 GCA_040754315.1 Bacillota bacterium | reverse complement strand
AAGTTGACCGGTTCTTTCCGTCAAGTCGCCTGTGTCTTAAGTGTGGGACTATTAAGGATGACTTGACGCTGAATGACCGAACATTTGTTTGTGAGTGCGGTTACACCGCAGGCAGAGATTGGAATGCCGCCTTTAACATTGAGGCGGAAGCGTTAAGAATCCATACTGGCCGGAGTGGGTTCACGGATAGTCTAAACGGGCGTGGACAGGATGTAAGACTTTTCGGAGCAATCCTGGATGAAGCGTCAAAATTGGCCGAAGAGAGGCGGCCTTCCAAACTTGCGATTTAGGTAGGTTTGGTAAACCAGGGACACTGGTCACCTGGCGCTGGCCGCGGGCGCCGAATCTATTCTTGTGCCCGAAATCCCTGTGAGCCTGGAGGATGTGTGCGATAGACTGAGGCGTGGAGTGGAAAGGGATAAGCGGCACTCCATCATAATGGTGGCTGAGGGAGTCCGGCCCGCGAACCTGATCGCTGCCGAGATATGGGAGAGCGTCAGGCTTGAGATGCGAGTGACCGTGCTCGGCCACGTCCAGAGGGGTGGGCCTCCGACGGTTACCGATCGCATCCTTGCAAGCCGCATGGGGGAAAGGGCGGTGGAAGCGCTGCTTTCGGGAAGATGTGGTGGGATGATAGGCACCAGGCATGGGTGTCTCTGGGAGGCTGATCTCGCGCAGGTTGCGTCTGGCCGCAAGGAGCTGGACCTTTACCTCTACCGTATAGCTCACAAACTCTCCATCTAGCGGTTCGCTGTACCGCGCTGCATGAGCTGGAAAGCCCAAGGCGGCCATTTGGTGGACCCCTCGCGGGATACCCAGAGGTGCCCCCCCACCCCACAGAAAATGATATCATGATAGTATTAACGAGGCAGGGTGGGGGACAGAGACTGCGTAGAAGAACCCTGTACCATACTGTACTGTGCGGCCACATGCCGCAGTGTTATCCCGGTGGGGCTTCGAGTATAACCCCTGTACTGGCAGGAGGCCCGCAGCAAACATCGATTCAGGCAAGATCGCCCTGTTCGTGCCCTATCATTGCACACGCGGACCACAGTAGCCCAGTTTGGTGTAGGGCTGTCTACTTGAAGAATGTTTATCCCCGGAGGAGGTCGTGGTGTGAAGGTTGCGGTGTTTGGCGCGGGAGCCATGGGTTCCCTATTCGGGGGATTCATGGCCGAGCACGGCCACCTGGTTACACTGGTGGACGTGTGGAAGGAACACGTTCACAGGATTAATGAGTATGGCCTTGAGCTGGTGGGAGTCAGTGGCGACAGGACTATCAGGCTCACTGCCACGCTGGATCCCGGGTCAGTGGGACCCGTTGATCTCTTGCTGGTATTTGTGAAGGCCTATCACACCTCCCAGGCCATGGAGAGCGCACAGCCCCTGGTGGATGCTGGCACGACGGTAGCTACGTTCCAGAACGGCATCGGCAGTATTGAGGCCATCGTACAGCACGTTTCCAGGGGCCAGGTGCTGGCTGGTGTAACCTCGTGGGGCGCCACGGTACTAGGTCCGGGAAGGGTGCGGCACGCAGGGGTAGGCGACTGTTTCCTGGGTGAACTGGACGGAGCCATGACCCAGCGGCTCGATGGTGTGAGCCGGGCCTTCAACGAAGCCATGATCCCCGTGAAGACTACTGACAACATTCTTGGCCTTGTGTGGACAAAGCTCATGGCCAATGTGGCGATAAACCCACTCACGGCTATTTTGCGGGTTCACAACGGAGACCTCCTTGACCACCCGGGTTCAGAAGAGCTGGGGAGGCTAGCCCTGGCAGAGGCGGTGGCCGTGGCCAAGGCCAAGGGTATCCGGCTCCTCCATGACGACCCTCAGGAGATGGTGAGGGAGGTGTGCAGGAAGACGGCCTCCAACCGCTCATCCATGCTGCAGGATGTGATGGCCGGGAGAAAGACCGAGATTGGATTCATAAACGGAGCCATTGTCCGGGAGGGAGATGCCCTGGGGATCCCCACCCCGGTGAACCTGGCTCTCACCCGGCTAGTCCAGACCATAGAGCGGACATATGATTGCAGGGTTACCTAGCCACCCACCGCATAGAGGTTCCTGTGACCGCTTCGGAAGATCACCATGCCGCCGGATACCGTGGGTGAGGACTCCACAGGACCCCCGGTCGTAAACTCCCAGCGCTTCTTGCCTGAGCGTGTGTCCACTGCGTAGAGGGCTCCGTCGTTGCATCCCACGCAAATTGAGGAGCCGGCGATGGCTGGGGAGGAGTAGATGGCCCGGTTGGTCCAGAACCCCCACTGGAGTTCCCACCAAGGCGTAAAGGTTGCCATCGTACGCCCCGGAATACGCAACCCCGTCTTGTACCGCAGGGGATGACCATACGATGCCCGCAGTGGTGTAGCGCCAGGACTCTTCGCCGCTGCGTCCAGGGCGTAGAGGCTCCCATCCAGGCTGCCGAAGTAGACCCTCCCGCTGGCACACGGGGGTGGAGTAGACGCTGTCCCTGGTCTTAAAGCGGGGCTTCCCCTGAACAGGGCGGCTCGCCGTAGTCCACTGCCCGAGGAGGCTGCTCTCCCGGTTCTTCCAGGGGCCGGTTCCTCCACTGGGGTGCCCATGGCTCAGGCTCGGGCCGTCAACGGGCGCTGGGACCTGGCTGCCCGCCCTAGCCTCAGGTGAGCATGAGGCCAGGGCCAGGATCGCCAGGCACATCAGGGCTACCATGAGAACCGGCGCCAAGGGGATACCATTCGCTACAGGACGCGGCCTTGGAGAGACCACCAGCGGCCTGGGCCCACCTCGTCACACGTTAAATGACTCCTCCTGAGCCGTCTTGCTGTCCCTCTTTCACTTCCAGGGCTCGCGTCTCCTATCTACTGCGCCGCGTTGGCGACAGGGCCTTCTCACTCCGCTTTGACGTACCTGGAAACACCGCTGTTCCGCTAGATCTAGCGGCGGCTATCTACCGGGTGCACTGCAGGCCCGGGCATCCTTCACGTGGGCTCGAGCCTCTTAGACCACAATAGGCCCGGGGTAGGGTGACCAGGGAAGCCTCCAGGGCCTGCAACGGTTTCCACCATACCTTGGCTCACCTGTGTTATAGTTTACTAGAAATCGCACATGGGTGTAGGAGGGACTCATATGGTATGAGAACGCTGCCAGGCCGGCTGAAGAGCATAGCCTCAATGGTGAGACCGGGCACAGTGGCGGCGGACGTGGGGACGGGTCACGGCCTCCTGGCAGTCTACCTGGTGGCTAGCGGTGTCTGCCCTGGTGTCATAGCCACAGAGGTTAACCCTATGCCCTTAGTACATGCCCGGGACCGGGCTGCCCAGGAGGGTGTATCGGGCATGATTGAGTTCCGCCTGGGCTGGGGACTGGAACCGCTGGCCCCCGGTGAGGCCGGCTGCATTATCGTGGCGGGACTGGGAGGCGACCTGATGCTCAGGGTTCTCCTGGGCCGCCCTGAGGTAGCCAGGGCAGCCCCTCTTGTTCTTGGCCCCGTGGCCAGGGAGGAGTCCCTCAGGAGGGGGCTTTTGGTTCACGGCTTCAGGATAACCCAGGAGGACATCGTGATGGATAGAGGCCGTATCTACCAGACCATCGCAGCGGAAGCCGGCGATGATGCGGTGGGCCCGGATGTCTTCCTGGAGATCGGTCCCAGGGCGTGGGAGATGAGACACCCTCTCATCCGGTGCCTTATCTCAAGAAGGATTGAGAGATACGGTGGCATAATAAGGGAGATGGAGAAAGGCGCCGGGGCCAAGGCCTCTTCCAGGCTCCGGGCCTACCGCAGAAGGCTTGACGAACTGCTGGCGCTAAGGGAGGATCTGGACGGTGAAGCCCAGGGTTAGTGATATAGTGGCAATCATGGAGGGCCTGGCGCCTCCGGGGCTGGCTGAGCCATGGGACAGGATTGGCCTTCAGGTCGGCTCGCTTGAATCCCCGGTAGAGGATATCCTGGTCACCCTCGACGTCGAGGAGGAAATGGCTGCCCCCGGGCGGCTGGTGGTGTGCCATCACCCGCTGTTCCTGAAGCCGCCTGTGGATCTCAGGCTGGACAGGCCCCTGGGCAGGCTCCTTGGCGAGATGGTAAGGGCTGGCACATCGGTACTGGTTGCCCATACCAACCTGGACGCGGCGAGGCAAGGCACGGCTGATGCCCTCTACTTGGTGCTCAAGGAGCCCCTGGGGCTGCAGGATGCTGTGCCCTTTGCAGGGAGCAGGGAGTACTGGAAGATAGTGGTGTTCGTGCCAGCGGGTCACGAAGACGAGGTCAGGGAAGCCCTGGCCTCCGCTGGCGCCGGCCACATTGGAAGGTACAGTCACTGCTCATTCCAGGCTAGGGGTACCGGTACCTTCAAGCCCTCTGAAGGCGCCACACCATACACCGGGCGCGCAGGCCAGCTGGAGAGGGTGGAAGAGTTCCGCCTGGAGACTGTCGTGGAGAGCGCCCTGGCCCCTGGTGTGGTCAGGTCTATGCTGGATGCTCACCCGTACGAGGAGGTCGCCTACGACCTCTACCCCGTGGCCCAGAAGGGGCCTGGCAGGTTTGGACGGATTGCGGATCTAGATACGCCGCTTTCCATGGAAGACCTGGCGATCAGGGTCTCCGCGGCCCTGTCATCCCCAGTGCGGTCAGTGGGTTCCGGTGAGATACCGCGCCTGGCACTGGTCCCGGGAAGCGGGTGTGAGTTCCTGCAGGAGGCATCCTCCATGGGCGCCCGGTGCCTCATAACCGGGGACGTGCGGTATCACCAAGCCCGGGAGGCACTGTCCATGGGCTTCGGCCTCCTGGATGCAGGGCACTTTGCCACCGAGGTGCCTGTTGTCGCGAGGCTGGCCGGTACATTGAGGGAAGGGTTGAGTGCCCGGAACCTGGCAGTTCCGGTGAATGCATGGCAGTCTTCGGATCCCTTCCGGTACTGGGGGTGTTCTTGAGTGAAGGCCGTGCTCCATGTGGATGGTGCCTCAAGGGGCAATCCTGGGGAAGCCGGTGCAGGCTTCTGGCTCCATGACGGGCAGGGACAGAGAATTGCACAGGTGTCAAGGTATGTTGGGGTCTCCACAAACAACGTTGCGGAGTACATGGCATTGATCTGGGGCCTTGAAGAGGCTAAGCGTCTTGGAGTGAGAGACATCACCATCAAGACCGACAGCGAACTTGTAGTCCGCCAGGTGCAGGGCATCTACAGGGTGCGGCATGACAACCTGACACCCTTGTTCAACCGCACAATGGGGATTCTGAAGGGTTTTCAGCATTGGGAAATACTGCATATACCAAGGGCTCTCAACAAAGAAGCGGACAAGCTGGCCAACCAGGCCATTGATGGATCTTCAAGCCTGCAAATCCGGTTCTAGACTGGCGAAACGCGCATACCGGTTGCTCGGACTCAAAGTGGTCCTTGGTGTCCTGGTGCCATGGCACTCGGTTCCATTGACTGGCAGCGTCATTCGCTGTATGATTGCCATGCGAACGCAGACGAGCAGACTGAGTGGTCGCGGGCACATGGCCGCGAGGCAGTGTCTGAGGAAAGTCCGAGCTCCACAGGGCAGGGTGCTGGGTAACGCCCAGTGAGGGTGACCTCAAGGAAAGTGCCACAGAAACATACCGCCTGAGTCATCAGGTAAGGGTGAAACGGTGCGGTAAGAGCGCACCAGCGGTCTGGTGACAGGCCGGCTAGGTAAACCCCACCCGGAGAAAGACCAAATAGGAGGGGGATGACGCGGCCCGCTGAGCCCCTCGGGTTAGGTCGCTAGAGGTTCCTGGTAACAGGGACAGGAGATAGATGACCACTCTAGACAGAACTCGGCTTACAGGTCTGCTCGTTATGTCGCGAAGCGCGCGGGGTCAGTAGATCCCGGGCGCTTCTTTTTGCCTCGAAAATGCAGACGCATTTTCATTCCCTGTTGTGCCAAACCGGCATGGGCGGTTGCTCCCAACTGGATATGGGATGCCCTCACTCCAAGCAAGCGCAGGGCATTTGCGATGGCCACCAGCGCTGCACCGTCATCGGCCTGGATAACCATGACCAGTGTGAGCCACCCTGGAAAGACCAGTGACAGTGCCAAAGCCTTCACTCCCAGGGAGAAGCCGATGTTCTGGCGGATGATCCCCTTGGTGGTGCGGGCCAGGCAAAACAGGTAGGGGAGACGGCAAAGGTCATCGCCCATGAGGACCACGCCCGCTGTCTCCAGGGTGATGCCGGGTCCTGTGGAACCCATGGCAATCCCTACGGATGCGGTAGCCGTGACGGGGGATCCTGGTCATCAAGTCCTCAAGGGTCGTTGCCTTGTCAGGGTCTGCCAGGGCTATGAGGCCCAAGAGGTTCCTGTCCTACGCACACCATAGTGGCCGCTTCGCCCGCCAGGCGAGCCAAGTGCGCCTCCGCTACCCCAAGATCGATACCAGGCTCTTGAAACCAGGAGGGGGACCCAGTGTAGAGAGTCGTCTTCCCCAGGCGGGCCGGGGCGCCCTTGCCGGCAAGTGCCTGGAAATCCCTGGTGGGTAGGGGTGTAACACTATGTTCCTGGGCCTTCTCCACAATGGCCTTGGCCAGCGGGTGTTCGGAGGATGATGGCGCCGTCCGTGGCAACGATCAGGAGCACATTCATATCCAGGGTAAGCCGGGCCAGGTTGGCCATGGCTTTCAGCATCACCTTGAACCCACCTGCGGCCACGGATGTAAGGGCGAGGGCGACTACAGCATGCTGGGAAATGCCAAGTTCTGTCGCCATGATGCTCCCTGCCAGGAATAACCCGGACAAGACCAGCCAGGGGCTTACTGCCCCGACGGGTGTCCTGGGTGCCTGGCCTTCCGTACCAGCGCACTGGCCCGCGCAGGAGCAGGCTGCGGTGGCGTTTCCCAGGCCGGGCGGGTCTGGCGCACTTTGTGCATCCTGCTGCAAGACGGGTTTTCTTCCTGTGGTCACAGGGTGCCCCCTTAGTTGTGCGTAAGGTGATCTAAGGCTTGTTGCAGCATTAAGACTACGTGCTCATCATCGAGGGAGTAGAAGACCGTCTTGCCTTCCTTGCGGTACTTTACCAGTCTCAAGACACGAAGGAGCCTGAGGTGATAGGAGACCGCCTGGGGCGTAAGATCCAGCAAAGAGGCGAGCTCGCAGACGCAGAGTTCACTCTCGCGCAATGCGTAGAGGATCCTGATCCGCGTGTTGTCCCCTAGCGCGTTAAACACTTCGGCTACATGGGGGAGGGCATCCAGGGATGACCTGATCCTCTCCAGATTTGCGGGATCGATGTGGCCTCCCGGGCAATGACTCGTTCCTCGTTCTTTGCTCAAGGGGAGACCCTCCTCAGTAATATATTTAAATACCTATTTAAGTATAGGCACAGGAGGGGTACCCGTCAACATGCCCGGGAAGAAGAAACCCCGGAGTCCCGGGGTCTCTGGAGGTGTCGCTCTTTTTGTGGAGACGGCCTAGGCCGCTCGCTTCCTGGGGAACCAGTGCGAGGTCCTCAGGCAGATCCTTACCAGCGCCAGCATTAGAGGCACCTCGATGAGCACGCCGACCACAGTAGCCAGGGCAGCTCCGGAACCGAGCCCAAATAGTGTGCTTGCGGTGGCAATAGCTACCTCGAAGTGATTGCTTGCCCCTATCATAGATGCGGGCGCCGCGTCCTCGTAGGTCAGCCGCAGGATCCGGGACAGGGCATAGCCCACCGCGAAGATCAGCAGTGTCTGCACGGTCAGGGGAAGGGCGATCATCCCGATCACCACGGGTTGGGCTAAAATGATATCACCCTGGAGCATGAACAGGAAGATCAGCGTAGCCAATAGAGCTATCACCGATACCTTGCCGGTATGCTTCAGGAACACTGTCTCGTACCACTGGATCCCGCGGGACCGGATTAGCCTGGTCCTGGAGAAGTAGCCGGCGACCAGGGCCACGCCCACGTAGAAGAGGATGGCAAGGAGCAGGGTCAAGAATGGGACCCTGATGTTGGAGGCACCCAAGAGAAAACTCCCCAAGGGGGCGTACAGGACCAGCATCGTAATGGAGTTAATGGCGACCATTACGAGGGTATGGCCCATGGACCCCTGGGCCAGGTAGCTCCATACCAGGACCATGGCTGTGCATGGGGCTATTCCAAGGAGGATCATCCCGGCAATGTAGGAGGTGGCCATCTCGGAAGGGATGAATGGCGCCCATACCACTCTCATGAAGAGCCAGGCGAAGAAGAGCATGGTAAAGGGCTTGATGGCCCAGTTGACCACCAGTGTAAGTGCCACCGGTTTAGGGTTCTTGACAGCCTCCACCACTTCGCTGAAGTCTATCTGGACCATGATGGGATACATCATGCCAAAGAGGAAGATGGCCACAGGTATGTTGACCTGCGCCACCGACAGGGAATTCAGGAACTCAGATGTGCGGGGGAAAAGCGCCCCGAGCCCGATGCCCGTGGCCATGCAAAGAAGCACCCAGAGTGTCAGGTACTTCTCAAAGAAGCCCAGACCCCGTTCCCTCATGCTATCACTGTTTCTTGCTTCGGCCATTCCTGTCCCAACCTCCTCGTCCTGGACTTCCAGGTGCGTCAGGATGCCCTCTCTTACTCGATCCTCCGGGCATCCTTGCGGTCGTAGCTTGCGCACAACTCGTCAACGGGGATCGCGCGAACCCTTTCGCGGCGTTCCCGGTCTTTCTGGATGGTGGAATCCTTGAAGAGCATGTCCTTGAGCAAGCTCAGGAAGGGCTCGGCATAGGGATTGACTTGGGTTTCGCAGATGTAGTAGTACACCCACCTGCCTCTTCTGGTATCCTCAATGAGCCCGGCCCTCTTCAGTATGGAGAGTTGCTGGGACACACTGGACTGTCCCAGCCTCAGGGAGGCGACTATCTGGCAGACGCAGAGTTCTCCCTCCTCCAAGAGCTTCAGGATCCGGAGCCGGGTGGGATCAGAAAGGGCTTTCGTAACAGGGAGCAATTGCCTGAGCAATCTAAGGGCTCCTTTCGGGTAGAGTGATATCGTCATTTGATAATATAATGATATGTGCCACCCGTTTTGGCTGTCAAGATCGACGCGTCTTTGCCTTGCCGGGCCCGGGGGAGTGAACCCAGGTGGCGAGGGATGCGTGGCAGGATCACGGGTGAGAAAGAGAAACTGCGCCTCTGATGGGGGAGAAATCAATGAGGGAATGGCAAAAGGCCTTGATCATCGCTGCAGTATTCCTGGCAGCGTACTTCGTTCCGTTTGGCACTGCTCGTGTTGATGGTGCTGTTGTGGAGGCACTTCCACATGCTCCAGGAGTACGCACGCGAGCACGTCTTGTTCTGCCTCGTGCCGGCATTCCTCATTGCTGATGCCATAGCGAACTTCGTCTCGCAGGGTAGCGTCATTAGACACTTCGGGGGCGAGGCTCTGAAGTGGATGGCCTACCACCCTCCATAGCGTCAGTATCCGGCCCCATCCTGGCTGTATGCTCCTGCACGGTGCTCCCGCTCTTCGGCGGAACATACAAGAGGGGAGCGGGTATAGGGCCAGCCGTTGCCTTCCTGTATTCCGGTCCCGCCATCAACGTGCTGGCCATCATCCTCACCGGGAGGGTTCTGGGCTGGCCGTTGGGCGTGGCCAGGGCGTGGGGGCAGTGGTCTTCTCGGTGGTAATAGGCCTGGTGATGGCTGCCATCTACCGCCGGGAGGAGGATGAAACAGTTACCGGATAACTGACTTTTCCTCTACAAACCTGCCCGAAGCATTTGACAAGGAGGCAAGAATGATGTATACTATAGAGGAGATTGGTGAGGATTTCATGGTGGTCAACGGTGAACGGATTGAAGTTGACCCGCCATTTGAGACCGTGCCAGACAAGCAAGAATATGAGATTTGGTTGAACGAGGTAATGCTGGATGCTGTTGAGACAATTGGAAGTAGAGAGAA
>JBFMCS010000009.1 GCA_040754315.1 Bacillota bacterium | reverse complement strand
GATCAAATACAGCTTCGACAAGACTACGGCCATGTGACTACGTTTTAATACCTCAGCAGTACCGCAAAATCTCCTGTAACCGCAACGGTTTCGGGAGATTTTGCCCCTTTTATCTGTTAAACTCGGGAGGTGTAACCTGGGTCAGTGCTACAACTGTGGAGGTGTAACCTGGGTCAGTGCTACAATACGGCCGAGACCGGTGTAGGTAAGACGCTTTACACCGGGGCACCCTTCGGACACTGGCACCAGGACTCGGAGGATATCGCCAGGCCGTGGGGAATCTGGACTGAGGGGGGATGCCATGACACGCAATACTGTTGCCCTTGTGCCAGCATACAATGAGGCGCCCAGGATCGCTGCGGTACTTGAGGTGGTGACCAGGTGCTCATTCCTGGACCGGGTGTACGTCATCGACGATGGGTCGTCCGACGGCACTGGTGCTGTCGCGCAGGGTTTCCCAGTCCAGGTTCTTGCCCACAAGGAGAACATGGGGAAGGGGGCCGCCCTCCAGACGGGGCTCCATGCCGCCCTGGCCGGAGGGGCCGAGGGCCTGGTGTTCCTTGACGCTGATCTCCTGGGACTTGGCGAGGAACACATAATGACTCTCCTTGGGCCCCTGGAGAACCCCGGTGTGCCCCGGATGACCGTGGGCGTGTTCAAGGGCGGGCAAAGCCACGTAGACCTGGCACAGCACCTCACGCCCATCCTCAACGGCCAGCGGGGCCTCACCAGGGCCATGGCGGAGGCGCTGCCGGACCTCTCCTGGTCTCGCTTCGGGGTGGAGGTTCTCATCAACCTTCACGCTAGGAGAAGGGGCCTGGAGCTCCTTCACGTACCCCTGAGG
This sequence comes from Bacillota bacterium, assembly GCA_040754315.1. NCBI lineage: Bacteria > Bacillati > Bacillota > Bacillota bacterium. The sequence goes on along the minus strand of JBFMCS010000009.1, from coordinate 8,784 downwards.
AACATCAGTCACGTCACCAAGGAACAGAAGCTCGGCATTGCCCGGGGGTTCAGGTACCGCCTGCAGATGTACCAGGAGGCCATCTACGCCTGGAGGAACTACGACCGCATAGTGAAGGCGCAGGCCTGACATGATTCCGGCCAGGCTAGGGTCCCTCAAAACCAGGTTTGTTCATGCCCCCGAAGCGCACCCTCTCGGTGTCCCTTACGGCCCTCTCCACCAGCGTGGCGATGTCCAGTTGCCTCTCGGCATTTGCCGCCTCTTCCGGGGTAGGCTTGGTCTTTGGATGCCTGGGCAGGAACAGGCTGCAGCAGTCCTCGTACGGCCTGATAGATATGTCGTAGGTTCCTATGGCCTTAGCTCTTTCCGTGATCTCCGTCTTGTCCAGCCCCGAAAGGGGGCGCAGCACCGGCATTGTCACCACCGCGTTAATGGAGGCCATGCTCTCCAGGGTCTGGCTGGCGACCTGCCCGATGCTCTCGCCGGTTACCAGAGCCAGGGCCCTCTTCCGCACTGCTATTTCCTGGGCCATGCGGACCATCATCCTCCTCATCACCGTGACACGGAGGTCTTCAGGGCAGTGCTCCCTGATGGCGGTCTGGGTCTCGGTAAATGGGACCACGTGCAGGGTCATGCCACCACTGTACGCGGACAGGACCCGGCAGAGGTCTTCCACCTTCTGCCGGGCCTTGGGCCCCGTGAAGGGGAAGGAGAAGAAGTGGCAGGCTTCCAGGACAACCCCTCGTTTCATGGTCATCCAGCCCGCAACGGGGCTGTCTATGCCTCCAGACAGGAGCAGGATGGCCCTGCCCCCCGTCCCGACGGGGAGTCCCCCCGGTCCTGGCACCACGCGGCTGAAGACATATGCCTCCTCGTCCCTGATCTCTACCCTCACGGTAACCTCGGGGCAGTGGACATCCACGCTCACACCGGGGGTGTTCCTGAGGATGTGGGCTCCGACCTCCGCGCTCACCTGGCGGGACTGGTGCGGGAAGCCCTTGTTCGCCCTCCTGGTCTCTACCTTGAAGGTACGGCCTTTATCACCGTCCCGGAATACCTCAAGGGAAGTGGCCTTGATGGCCTCCAGGTCCAAAGGGGCTTTGGCTGCTGGACTCGCTGACACCACACCAAAGACCCGGGTTACCTGAGAGAGCACACCCTCGGGGTCATCCCCGGCCTCCACTAAAAGGCGGCCCCACACCCTCCGCACCGGGCGTCCCACGGCCCTCCTGGCATTCCTGGCCAGGGCGCTCTCAAAGAAGGGGCGGTTCTGCCCCTTCAGTCCTATCTCCCCGAACCGGATGAGTATCACATCGTACATCATGAACCCCCAAGGCCCCTGATGGCTTCCACTGACTCCCTGACAGCACAAGCCGCATGGTCGATCTCTTCCTCGGTGGTGAAGGAGGACAGCCCCAGGCGTATGGCGGCCTCCGCCTCCTCGTGGGAGCACCCAAGGGCGTTAAGAACCCGGTTGGGTGTCTTGTGCCGGGAGGAACAAGCCGAGCGCGTGGACACTATAACACCCATGGCCTCCAGGTGGTGAAGCAGGGTCTCCCCGGGCACACCCAGGAAGGAGTAACTCAGTATGTGGGGGGCTCCCACTTCCAGGTGGCCATTCATCCTGGCCCCCGGGATCCTTGCCAAGAGGCCGGCCAGCCGGGCCCTTAGATCATGCATCCTGGCGGATGACTCAGGTATCTCCTTGTGGGCCAGGGCTGCGGCAACACCGAACCCTACGATGGCAGGGACGTTCTCAGTACCCGGCCTCAGGGCACGTTCCTGCTGGCCACCCACGCTGAGGGGCTTGAGCCTAACCCTGGGAGCCTTGTAGAGCGCCCCGGCCCCCTTGGGCCCGTGTATCTTATGGCTGCTTACCGTGGCCAGATCTGCCCCCAGGGAAGAGACCGCCGCAGGCACCTTGCCCAGCGCCTGGACGGCATCAACGTGAAGGATGGGTTTTGGGCCTATGGCCCTGCGGATCTCCCGGATGGGCTGGACGGAGCCAACCTCGTTGTTCACCAGCATCACGCTGACAAGCACAGTGTCATCCCTGAGGGCGCGGGCGACCTCCGCTGGGTCCACCACTCCCCGGCGGTCAACCCCAATGTAGTCCACCCTCCAGCCCTCTTCCCCCAGCTCCTGGAACACCTGGTAGACTGAGGGGTGCTCTACTTCCGTGGTGATGAGGTGACGGCCCCTGGAGGCCAGGGCCGCACCCCGGATGGCCATGTTGTTGCCCTCGGTTCCCCCGGATGTGAATATGAGGTCCTGGGCTGGTACCCCCAGGGCCATAGCGACACTCCTGCGGGCTTCTTCCAGGGCCCTCGAGGCCTCGGCGCCCAAGCGGTGCAGGGAAGAGGGGTTCCCGCAGATCCCCTCCAGGGCGCGGCACACCGCCTCGACCACTTCGGGCCTGGGCCTGGTCGTCGCGGCGTTGTCCAGGTAGATCATGCCCTCACCCTTGGAAAGAACCCCCCATGTAGTTGGGGGCTTCCTTAGTGATGGAGACATCGTGAGGGTGGCTCTCCTTGAGCCCGGCAGTAGTGATCCTCATAAACCGGGCGTTGCTCCTCAGGTCCTCCAGGTTCTTGGCCCCAACGTATCCCATGCCAGCCCGGAGGCCCCCCGCCATCTGGTATATTATCTCCGACAAGGGGCCGCGGTATGGCACCCGGCCTTCAATGCCCTCGGGGACCAGCTTCTCGGAGGGCTGCTGGAAGTAACGATCGGCGCCCCCGTCCTTCATTGCGGACAGGGAGCCCATGCCCCGGTAGGTCTTGAAGGTGCGCCCCTGGTAGATCTCGAACTCACCGGGGCTCTCATCGGTACCGGCGAAGAGGTTGCCCACCATGACAGCGTGGGCCCCGGCGGCCAGCGCCTTGACTATGTCGCCGGACCACTTTACACCGCCGTCCGCGATGATGGGCACCCCATGCTTCCTGGCTTCCTGGAAGCTGTTGAAGATGGCGGTGAGCTGGGGAACGCCAATACCCGCCACCACCCTGGTAGTACATATGGAGCCAGGCCCCACTCCTACCTTGACGGCGTCGGCACCTACCTCGATTAGCGCTCGGGTTCCCTCGGCCGTTGCTACGTTGCCCGCTATCACGTCAAGGTCAGGGAAACTCTTCTTTACACGGCCAACGGCTTCCAGGACTGCGGAGGAGTGGCCGTGGGCCGTATCCACCACTATCAGGTCCACACCGGCATCCTTCAAGGCGCCGGCCCTCTCCAGGAGGTCCCTGCCAACCCCCACCGCCGCCGCGGCCAGGAGCCGGCTCTTTGCGTCCTTGGCGGAATTCGGGTACTTCCGTGCCTTCTCAATGTCCTTGATGGTTATGAGTCCCCTCAGGTTCCCGTTCTTGTCCACCAGCGGCAGTTTCTCTATCTTGTGCCGCCTCATGGTCATTTTGGCCTCCTCAAGGGTGGTGCCCTCAGGGGCTGTGATGAGGTTGTCCTTGGTCATGATGTTGGCTATGGGCTGGTCCAGGTTCTCCTCAAACCTTATGTCCCTGTTGGTGAGAATGCCCACCAGGAGAGGGCCTTCAACGATGGGCACACCGGAGATGTGGTAACGTTCCATGAGGTCCGCGGCTTCCCTTACCATGCGTTCAGGGCTAAGGTAGATGGGATCGGTTATGATCCCGTGCTCGGAGCGCTTGACCTTGTCCACCTCTTCGGCCTGTCTCTGGACGCTCATGTTGCGGTGGATCACGCCCACCCCGCCCTCGCGGGCCATGGCTATGGCCATGCGCGACTCGGTCACCGTATCCATCCCAGCACTCACCAGCGGGGTGTTCAGCGAGATGTTGCGGGTGAGCCAGGTACCGATGTTCACATCCCTGGGAAGCACCTCTGAGGCGGAAGGCACCAGGAGCACATCATCAAAGGTGATTCCCACAGCCCCGAACTTGTCTTCGTGCGTCAGTAAAGGCCCCTGCATGTAGTGCCTTCCCTCCAGTCAATTGGCGTCATCACGCGCTTTCCCAGAGTATAGCATGAACAGGGAAGGGTGTTCAACGCTCCGGCTATGCGACGGTTCGGACCTGCCTGGCGGGGACCAGGCGAATCCCCGGGGAAAAACTGGCCGGTCTAGGCAACTTCATCTCGGCTCTGGAGTCAAGGAAGATGAGTGCCACTTGTCAGAGGCCGGGCACCCATGTCTGACACCAGGGGTTTTCCCCTCATCCCAGTGCTGCTTTCCATATCCTTGCTGGTGAACCTTGTCTCGTGGTCTAACACCAGGCACCTGCGGGCGGAGGTGTCCCGGCTCCACGCGGAGACCTCCAACCTGAGATCCTATTGGCCGAGGAACTCATCAGTGCCAGGTCGACCGTACAGTGCATATAAGGAAGAACGAGCGGTGGTGAACCCGGCTGACGTTGAAGTGACCAGAGTGGAGGAGAACAGGGCCGAGGTCAAACTTTCGTGGCAGGTAAAGGAGTATAACCAGGCGAGTATGGATCGTCTCAAGCCTCAGCAAGGCCTCCTGAGAAGGGCGTATCCGTGCCTCTATCTCCTCGCTTACTCGCTCAATCGCATCATCGAGAGCATCGATGTGGCTTAATTGCACTACCAGCATGAGTACCACGTGGCGGCCAACGAGTCCTTGAAGTGCCTCTTCAAGCTCGGCTTTCTTGCTTCTAAGCCGGCCCTTCGCCAATGAAGCCAGGACCTTTGGATCCACATTCCCGCCGGTTATCTCCTGCAGTATCGCTCGACCCGTTACCCCCAAGCACGTTCGTGGCCACCGAACTCAGTTTGATGTCTGTAATTGACAGGGATATCTTATGTGCAATATAATGTGTATGAGGAGGTGTATCGGTGTGCGTACTAATATCGTAATTGATGATAACCTCATGGAGCAGGCTATGCGCATTTCTGGCTTGACTACTAAGAGGGAAGTGGTTGATAGGGCTCTAGTTGAGTTTGTACAACGTCATGCACGCAAGGACTTGAAAGAATTACAGGGCAAGATTGCATTTGCCGACAATTATGATTATAAAGCAATGCGAAAGGGGTGTTAAAATATGGTACTAATTGACACCTCTGTCCTCATCGGTTTTTTGAAAGGACAAGTAGATGAGAAAACAGAGCTTTTCAAAGATGTTCTTTCCCGAGATATTCCCTTTGGAATATCATCCTACACTTATCAGGAGGTTTTGCAGGGGGCAAGAAATGAGACAGAGTTTAATACACTTAAAGAATATCTTTCAACTCAGCAAATCTATTATTTAGAGCCAGAAGCCTCTACCTTTGAAAAGGGTGCCAGAATATATTTTGACCTGAGACGCAAAGGCGTAACCCCACGAAGTACAATCGACCTACTTATTGCTCTAACCGCAATTGAGAGAAAGCTGGTATTGCTTCATAACGATAGTGATTTTGATTTAATGTCCGGCAACATTCCGGAACTCATGGTTCTGAATTCACTATGACTAGAGGTATTTTGTCCATACTTTAACTCTGAGCAAGGAGTCGCGAGTCCGGGCTGCACCTGCACTTTGAGATGCGGTTTACCGGCCAGTATCAGAACCCTTTGCAGTGTTTCCGAAATTGAAGGGTAAGTAGATGGAGGATGTAGTATAATTATGAAAACAGGGAGAGCAACGCGAAAGGAGGAAAGGCCAGGGTAATGAGCCGCCAAGCGGTTGATGATGGCTACGGGCCGCAAGATAGCATTTTGCTTACACGTTGCAGGGAGGCAATAAGAAAGATTGCCCCTGAGGCGACAGTTATTCTTTATGGATCCCGGGCCAGAGGAGATGCGAAGCCGGATTCTGACTATGATCTGTTAATCCTGCTGGAGGAAAAGGCAAATTGGATGTTAGAAGACCGGATACGCCAGGGCTTGTACCCCCTTGAGTTAGAAACAGGAGCCGTTCTAACCGTCACCTGCTATGGCAAGGAAGAGTGGTACTCGCCGACCTATCAGGCCATGCCTTTCGTACGGAACGTGGAGCGAGAGGGTATCGCTTTATGAACGAGGACGTAGGTAAGCTTGTTTATTATCGACTGGATCGGGCTAATGAGTCTATTCGCGAGGCCGAACTTCTTCTGGATGCCGGTCATGCCAATACCTGTGTTAACCGTCTCTACTATGCATGTTTTTATGCTGTATCAGCCCTCTTGTTGGCGAAGGGGCATTCCTCACCCAAGCATAGTGGCATCAGATCCCTTTTCCACCAAAAAATAGTAAAACCTGGCCTGGTTGAAGTAGCAATGGGACATCTGTATGATAGGCTATTTGATAGCCGTCAAAAATCGGATTATGCTGATCTGGTAAAATTTGAGATAATGGATGTACGGCCCTGGGTAGCGGAAGTGAAAGCATTTGTTGGTAACATCGTGGGACTAATCCCCGGTAAAAATAATGGCAATGAAATGTGATGTTTTTGAAATCGGTAAGTTAGGCAATATGTGAGATGACTGCCTTCTGCCGCTATTAAGAAGGGAACAGCGTGTCTTTCCGGCATAGTTTTCCGGGTGCATCTTTTCACTTATCCCACTCTAGCCAATGCAATCTCGACCGCTTGGCACACAGTGCCTGCAAACTTGAACTCAAGGGGAGGAATCTATGCGCAAAACCTTCTCCAAACTGGACTATACCCAGCTACCGGTATCCACAACAACTGCCGTCGCTTCGATCCGACCCGGCCGGAAACTCTGGAACAGGTGGCCGATTTCACCGGAATGCGCATGTAGACGCGTTTTAGTTCCTTGAATACCAGTTCGATGCTCCATCGCGCTCCATAAAGGAGGGCCACATCCTCCGCGCTCAACTCGTCCGGGGAAAACTTGTGAGGTACAGGCCGTATTCTCCGGTCTCCTTGTTCAATACCCCCACAAGAGACGTAATTCCACAAGGACACGTCTCCCGCAAGACTGACCGGAGATCCCGAGTTATTGGCTTCGGAGGGATTGTTGCCTGCATTTACTTTGTACGCATACAGCGATCTTGAAGTTCTTTGAGGAGTGCCGCTTTGTGACCGGAGTGGGAAGGATTCACTCGGTCCTAAAACCTTCAGAAGACGAGGACTGGGATCTCTGGTCTTGACCGTGGGTGTTCCACGTGGTTCAAAGACCCGTTATGGTTGTCCGCCCAGACTGGCAATGAAACATATCCTAGCACAACAAGCAGATATCCAACTTGATAGCTCCCTCCTGTCGTTGTTATACGATCATGACAGTGCTTAACAGATAAGGGAAAATGTCAGTATGGGAGGACTGACATTGACCCAGAGGGAGAAAGCGAGGTTGAAGGTGCTGAACTATGTACTGGAGGATGTCATGGGTACCAAAGAGGCGGCACATGTCCTTGGGTTGAGCGAACGTCATACGTGGCGAATATTGGCGGCCTATCGGAGGGAGGGTGACGCTTCGCTTGCCCATGGAAATCGTGGTCGCCAGCCTGTCAACACCACCAGCGAGGCTATCAGGAAACAAGTCCTCACACTCGCTACCACGAGCTATCAAGGGTTTAATCACACTCACCTGACGGAGATACTGGCGGAGAAAGAGGGGCTGTGCCTATCCCGCTGCACCGTACGCAATATCCTTGTAAGCGCGGGGATAAGGAGCCCTCGGTGCCGGCGACCTCCACGTCACCGCATGAGGCGGGAGCGGATGCCAAAAGAGGGAATGCTCATGCAGATCGACGGGAGCTTTCATGACTGGCTGGAGGGTAGAGGGCCCTGGCTTACTCTACTCCTGGCGGTAGACGACGCCACTGGAAAGGTCCCTTACGCCATTTTCCGGGAGCGAGAGGACGCATACGGTTATTTTCTTCTTCTTGAGGGCATCGTGAAGCAGCATGGCATCCCCCTGGCAGTCTACCACGACCGTCACGCTGTCCTAGGTCAGCCAAGTTCAGCCTCAGAGATTCCCCCGGCAAAGCAGAAGGAAACGCAGGTTGGCCGGGCGTTAGAGGAGCTTGGTGTACAGCAGATCTTCGCCAAGAGCCCCGAGGCGAAGGGGCGCGTCGAGAGGGCGGCCGGAACCTTTCAGGACCGGCTGGTATCCGAGCTACGTCTAGCCTGCGCCAGCAACCTAGCCGACGCCAACCGCACTCTTTGGGAGTTTCTGCCCCGGTTCAATGAACGGTTCGGGGTTTTGCCCCTAGAGACGAAGCCCGCCTACCGGGCGCTTCCCCCTGAGATGGATCTGGACGGGATTCTCTGCTACAAGCATACCCGCAAAGTAGCAAGGGACAACACGGTTAAGTATAGGTGGCGGACTCTGCAGCTGCTCCCGGAGCCTGGGGAGCCTAGCCGTGCAGGGGCCATCGTCCAGGTCCAAGAACACATCGACGGAAGCCTTGTTCTCTGCCATAAAGGCCGGGCGATCCCCGCGCAGGAATCTCCACCGCGTCCCGGTGTCCTGCGGGCGCAAGCCGTTACCGCTTCCAAGAACGTCTCCACCACCTCAGGCACCGGAGATTGGGCGTTAAGCGAAGTAAGTGCTACAGCAGACACCAGTGTGCCAGATACCATTTCCCAAGACTACTATTCCCGGCAGCCTGCAAGACAGGGTCCTCGACGTCACGGGCCAACTCCCCGCCAGATGGCTCGCTGGGATGCAATACGTGCGGCAAAGGAACAAGGATTATCCCTGCGGGCAATAGCCAGAGACCTTGGCATCAGTAGGAATACTGTGCGCAAGTATGTGTACCGTGATGGACCGCCGACCCGCCGTGCCGCTAATAGTGCTTTACTTGAGACGGTGCCCCCTACTGACAGAATCGCTTATCAATTAACCTGACATTTTCCCTTGACGTCGACA
>JBFMCS010000008.1 GCA_040754315.1 Bacillota bacterium | reverse complement strand
ACTCTGGTCATGGGTGGTCTGAGTCTCCTTTCTGACCCCGTTTCTCCGGGGCCCTCGGTGTATTTGGCTACACCTTCAGAATAACTCAGGCCGCCCTCTTTTTACAGGAGCCTCAGGACATCACCTTCTGACTTGCCGGGTGGGTCGCTTTTGCCCAGCCTCACCTGTGCGTGAGAACGATGGCCACGCGGGATCCCAAGGAGGCTAAGATCGCGGGGCTGGTTGGCACCGTGTGGGTTTGCCTCATGATGATAGGGTCGCTCTCCTTAGGCATCCTCGCGAGAGCCCTTTCCACCAAGATGGGCACCCCCTTGGCGGATCCCGAGACAGCAGCGCCGTTCCTTGTCAGCAACCTCTTCCACCCAGCTGTCGTAGGTCTCCTGACGGTTGCCACGCTAGCTGCGCTGATGTCAAGCGATTCTCAGTTGCTCATAGCCAGCACCAGCCTTGTCCGGGACCTGTACCACAAGATACTGGGGCGTGACTTATCGGCAAAGACTGAGCTTCTTTACTCTCGCATTGCCGGGTTGGTAGTCGTCGGCGTCCGCCCTGATTATCGCCCGAGTCCCCCCCCCCCCCCCAGGCAATCTACTTCCTGGTAGGGCTGGCATGGAACGGAATGGGTTCCATGTTCGGCCCTTCGTTGGTGGCAGCCCTCTGGTGGAAACGCGCAACAATAAGGAAGGTGTGCTGTCATCGATGATTGGTAGCTTCGTCGTGAGCATGATATGGAACAATACGCCAGCGCTTAAGGCGATGCTGCACTTCCAATGGGCCTCTCTAACAGTCACCCCCCTGTGTGCTGCTAATATTCGTCAGTCTTGCCACTCGGCCAGCCGAGGGTATCGAAGAGGGGTTCAGGTTGGTGGCACAGGCATCGGTTAAGCCGAGCGCGGACTATCGCCAGGCCCTAGCCCAGGAGAACCAGGCAACTACGAACTCTCTTCGCCAAGAGCAACCTGTCGTACTGTGGCCGGGTGTCGTCGGTCCAAACGATGTGAGGGGTTTCCATAAGGGGATAGCCAGTAACCCTTATCGCGGTTCCGTCGGCACCCGATTTTTCCCAGAGAGCACCAGCATACACATCTTACCACCATAGGCACCAGCCTTGGAGTACAAAGGGGGCACGCTGATGAATTCTAGAGAGCGGGTTCTAGCCGCGCTTAACCTTAGAGAGCCCGACAGGGTCCCCTATATAGAGCTGCAGGTTGGTGACGCCTTTGTAAACCATTTTCTTGGCTTGGATACCGGGAACAGAGGTGTCGGCCAGTCCCTGAACACCGTGAGGGACTGTGGCACCGAAAAGGCCTTTTCCTCGGCATTGGGCAAAGACAACATCATATCTTCAATAAGACCACCCTTCCTGGCTGAAAAAAGGATGGGAAGGGATGGAAGGGTGGTATACGGTCGGGGCCTCATTACTACCAAGGAAGACGTCCTGAACATCGACTTGGCTGATCCGACTGACAAGGCCTTGTACGATGCCGTCAGGCAGATGGCTTCGGAAAAAAGAGGACTTCGCAATGTGTGCCATGACCCGCTTGGGGATGTCCAATACGTGGATAGGAATGGGCCTTGAGAGATTCACGTACGCCCTTTGGATGACCCTATATTCGTCGAAGCAGTGTTGGACGTCTATGCCAGTTGGGATACATCTTACCTCAGTTGGGTAGGGGCAGACTGTTGCGGCCGTGATGCCGGTGAGGCGGTGGAGCTCGCTCTCAAATTGACATGATGATCTTACCTATTAGTTTAGTCGACCGGGGTTGTCCGTGAGGCATCGGGAAAAGAACGCTCAGGCCGTATCTTGCTCTTGCGCCGTTCGCTCTTCTGAATGACGCCGATCTCCCTCAGGAAGGCTGTCCTAGCTTTCTCCACATGCATTATGGCCAGGTGTTCGGCAAGGGAGGATTCTTTGTTTGCTATTGCCTCAACTATTTCACTGTGCTCCATCCAGGCCTCTTCTCTCCGTCCAGGAATCATGAGCGAAACTCGCCGGGTGCGGGTGAAGTAGTCGCTATATGTACTTAACAGGACAAAAAGCCTTTGGTTCTTCGAGGCCAGATAAAAGGCCTCGTTGAACTTGGCATGGGCTTGAAGAAGCTCCCTGATGTCTCCTTCACCCGACTTCTTAATGTGTTCCAGTGTTTCATAGAGACGGTCGATATCCTCATCGTCAGCAAACTGGGACGCTAGGCGAGCAGCATAGCCTTCGAGGATGGCCCGTATCCCGAAGATGTCCTCAAGTTCTTTAGGTGAAATCCGCTTAACTACCATTCCTTTTCTGGGCTGATGTTCAGCTAAACCCTCCAACTCCAGCTTACGGAGAGCCTCCCGTACCGGAGTGCGGCTAACTCCTAACTTCTCTGCAAGATCTAGCTCGATAAGTCTTTGTTCTTCGCTGAATAGCCCCTCAAGTATGGCCTTGCGAAGGAAACTGTAGACAATATCCCGGGCTGGTTGGTAGTTCTCACGCCTTATTGTCTTCAGAATATCATCCATTTCACTGCTGTCGAACATTGCGTGTCTCCTCTCGTTGAGGTCCGCAAGCCTCAACAAGTTCCTACTGGCTCATACCTAGAGAATACTCCGAAGGCTGACGAAGTCCTTCAGGAACTCACAGATGCTGCGAGGATGGTCAACCCTGAGTGGTTACGATGATCATCCCCATCACAGGACATAGGACGGGAAAATCTACTGTCTCGCCTTGGCCCCTCGACTCAAATACCCCTTGGGCATAGACGCCACGAGAGAGTAGTTGGTGTCCACGATGTTTCCAACATAAACCGCCCACCTGGGTGAAGAGCTGGTAGGCCTCCCAGCGAGAGTACCCGAACTCCTCCTCCATCCAGAGAATGATTTCGGTACAGGCGATGCGGGCGGCATCCTATCGGCCTTGCGCTTCCCACCACCATGGCCGCATCACTTGATTCAATCCGAGGCCATGCTATCTTTTTCTCCTTGACCACGTCAAAGACCACCGTCACCTTGCACGATATCTTCAGGACCACGCCGCAGGCTTCACCCTGACCCTGGTTTCCATGGCAGTCCCCGGTGTAGAAAAGGGCGCCGGGGTTGGAGACAGGCAGGAAGACGGTATTTCCCAGCCTCACGTCAGGGACATCCATGTTTCCTCCGAAGGGGCCCGGCGTCAGGGAGGATATGGCCTCCAACTCCGGAGCCACGGAGAATGTGCCCATGAAGGGACGCGAGGGCACCCTCACCCTCAAGTCCTCGCTGTACAGGCAAGGGCCATCCTCTCCCTCCTCCAGTCTCCATATCCACACCTTCTCCGGCAAGGGTTCCTGGAGTAGCCGGGTGAGTCCCGTTGACGTAAGTCCACCGAAAAAGGCATAAAGCAGCTGACCGCAAAATCCCGGGTGGGCTCTATGCTCTTGATGCGGACAGCCAGCGTGTCACCGGGTTCCGCCCCATTGATGAAGATGGGCCCTGTCTAGGGGTTTAGAAACTTGGCAGTTGCCAAGGCGATGTTCGGCAGGTCCTCTTTCGACTTTATCCGGCTCCCAAAGGTATCGTCAGTGTGAATGGTCACCCTGTCACCGGGGTTGACGTAGGCTACGGGAGTCTCATATGGGCTTAACACGTAACTGTACCTGTCGGGAAGCACTTCCACTGCCACTGCCTTTACCTCCCCTAGTACCGCTGCTGAGGTCCCTGAGATCACCACACCACTGAAGTGAAATCCTATCGTGCCTCGGTCAAAGCCTCGATCTTTCTTCCATGCCCTGGCAGCAAATCCTGCTAGTGTACGGCTCTGTGGTGGAAACCAGCAAGACTCACTGGCAACATCGGTTGGTAAAGGCGGGAACGCTGGGGACCCGCCGCTCCGGAGGCAGTCATTGACTTCCTCCAATTGCGAAGGTACAATTGTCCTGGAGGTGAAGGGATTTTGGCCAACATCAAATCGGCCGAGAAGAGGCAACGCCTCGCGGAACGGCGGAGACTGAGAAATGTTATGTGGAAGAGCCGGGTGAAAAAGTCCGTCCGTCGCTTCCTGGGAGCGCTGCCTGCCGGCCAGCCGGAGGCCGTTACGGCCTACAGGGAAGCCGCTCGGATTATCGATAAAGCGGTATCCAAGGGCGTCTATCACCGGAATTCCGGCGCTAGGAAGAAGTCCCGGATGGCCCGGAAGCTCAACCAGGCACTTGCCCAGTAGACAACCCTTTCTGAACCAGGAGACTGCCGGGAGAGAGCAGTCTTCTATCTTTCCAGGGGGTGAGTCCCTTGGTGCGTTCTCGGAGGCCCCCTCTGGGCTGGAAGGCAATCCTGCTGGCACTCGTGCTCCTCATGGCAGGAGCCGCCTACGGCGCCTACGCTGTGTACGCTGTGTACGAGGCCAACCCAGCCTCAGGGAGGCCCGCCGGTGAAGTCCTGCTGCTATGCGACACCGAGACCGCAGGCGTGGGACGCCAGCTGTCCGCCCTGTTCGAAGCTGCATACCCCGGCTGCCGGGTGGACCTCCGGGAAATGCCCTTTGCTGAAGCCCAGGCCCTTCTGGTGTTCGCCGAGGCTGACCTGGGACTCTACCCTGAGTCACAGGACTTGGGTGACCTTCACTACCAGCGCCTGTTCTTCCACCACCGGATAGCTGTTTCCCCCCTCTTCGGTCCCTGTGAATCGTTAACACTCTCCGAGGCTGAGACCTTGACTGGCGGCACCCTGAGTGATCCCTTCGGCACAACCTGTTTCCTTACCACTTGGGATCAGATGGAGCCCGGGATGCGCTTGGTGCCCGTCGAGGGCGTGCTCCCCAACCCTGAGAACCTCAAGAACGGTACCTACCCCTTGACCAAGCCTGTGGGTATGTACTGGGGCACGCCCCCTAGAAGAGGCATACTTGACCTCTTCCGGTCCCATCCGGAAAACGCCGGGAACATCGAGGACTTCCGCGAGCTGGCCGCATCCCCCGAGAGCGAGAAGGTCTACTACCCTGGCATGGTAAGCCACATCACCCTGCGGGCAGCCGGGGATATCATGTTGGGACGAGGTGTGGATACCCGCATGCAGGAGTTCGGCTGGGACTACCCCCTGGCCCAGGTTGCCCAGTACCTGTCCGAGGCTGACCTGTGCATCGCCAACCTCGAGTCCCCCATTGGCGTAAAGGGCCAGCCCCTGCCGGGCAAGATGATATGGTTTAGAGCCCGGCCGGAATCAGCCCAAGGCTTGGTCCAGGCGGGAATAGAAGCTGTGAACCTTGCCAACAATCACATCCTTGACTATGATACGGAAAACTTCCTGGAGACCATGGAAATCCTCGATAACCTGGGCATCCGGCACTTCGGAGGCGGCAGGGACATCCACGAATCGCGGAAACCCCTCATCCTGGAGTCTGGCGGCATCCAGGTGGCCTTCCTAGGCTACTGCGAGTTCGCTCACCCAGACCTGTTCTGGAGTGTCCAGTATCCCCGGACATTCGAAGCCAAAGAGGGCGTCCCCGGTATAACCCCCATAAACAAGGACTACATATCCGAGGATATCGCACTTGCTCGGGACGAAGCTGACGTCGTGGTCGCAATGTTCCACTGGGGGGCTGAGGACGTCCACTACCCGGAGCCCTTCTGGATAGACCAGGTGGAGATAGCGCGCTTCGCCGTGGATGCCGGCGCCGACCTGGTGCTCGGCACCCACCCCCACGCTGTTCAGGGCATTGAACTCTACAACGGGCGTTACATCGCCTACAGCCTGGGGAACTTCGTCATGGATCAGAGGAGGGAATTCCAGAAGGAATCCCTAATACTAACCTTTACCGTGACCGAGAGGGGCATCTCCTGCCTCGCCTTGGACCCCTGCTACATCACGGAGTGCCAGCCCAGCATCCTGCAGGGGGAGGCCAGGCGGGATCTCCTGGACAGGGTGGCACACTACTCTAGAGGCCTTCGCTAGGAGGACATCCATGATCCCCCGGGCTAAGCAATCCAGCCTTTCAGTGGTACTCATCGACGCCCAGCCGGCCTTCTGGGAGGCCATGTGTGGCGACCCAGAACCCGTACTCTCGCGCCTGGAGCAGCTCCTCATAGCCTGCGAGTGGTTTGATCTCCCCCTCCTGGCCACTTTCGAGGAACCCACGGAAGTGAAGGGCTGGCTTCCCCAGCGCCTGGAAAGGGTGTTCCCCCACCAGGGGCACCGTATGGTCAAGCGAACCTTCGATCTAATCCAGGAACCCACGATAGCCCGGGGACTGGCCCAGATGGGCCGGCCTCAACTGGCCCTGGCAGGCGCTGAAACCGACGTGTGCGTCCTCCAATCCGCCCTGGGACTTCTTGAGGCGGGCTACACAGTCTTCCTCCTGGAGGATTGCGTCTTCACCTCCGAGCCGGACCCCAGGACCGCACTTCGCAGGGCGTACCAGGCAGGAGCCGTCCCGTGCACCTACAAGACCCTCCACTACGAGCTACTGGCCACGGTGGATCCCCTGGCCTGGCAGGAGAAGCACCGTGAAGCCGTTTCCAGGGGATTTCGCGATCCCGAAAGCCTCCCTCCCATCTAGTCCCAGTTACCGAGCCACATTCACCCCTAGGCCCCAGCTGCATAACATGGCCTAGGAGGTGTCAAGCGCTTGGATCATGCCATCATTCTGGCAACCCGCCTGTTCCCCAACGGTTCGCCCGTTAGCGAGACCAGGCTTAACAGCCACACGATCCTGCAATACCAGCTGTCTTTGCTCCGCGCCTACCATGTTCCGAGCATAACCGTGATCACCAGCTCCCCTGCCCGTGGGGAGTTTGGCCGCCTTAAACCCAAGGGGCCTGTTTCGTCCCAGCTTTGGGAAGCCCTCTCCTCAACAGCCAGGGGCAACCATGTACTCCTGGCGGACGGGGCCTGTCTCTATTCAGGCTCGCACCTGGCTCACATACTAGACTGCCCCATAGAGGCGCTAATCACCGTAAAACCAGCGATAAGCCACAGTGAGCCAGGCGTGCGCGTGGTCACCGCCAGCTGCGGGCGGGTAAGGGATGCGGGCAAGGGTATTGATCCCCCTGTGTTTCCCTGGGACCTGTGGAGCGGGCTTCTCAGTCTCAGGCCCAGGGCGGCAAGGGCCATGAAGGCGCTCCTGGCCGGGACTGACTGCTCCGCCCTGGATCTCGGCAACATTCTCGGCTTTTTCGTCCGGTCCTACCCTGTTTACGCCTACGCCTTCGACGGGCGCTGGGTGAGGGTGGAGGATAGCGGCGATGTGGAAATGGCGCGAGGATTTGTAAGAAGCCACGGCTGAAGATCGCACATAACACTCTCCCGGGATGAAGGTGAGGCCTCGCACCTTCTCTTGCCTTCTTCGCCACCGGCGGGTGGCTACCTCCCCCCATGCCCTGGAAGGCGACCGCCCAGGGAAGTGCTATGTAGAGCTGGTCAGGTCAATGATGAGCCTCTTCAGGGCCTCGCCCCCCCCAGCCTCTCCTGTCTTGAGCGCGAGGTCGACCCTGAGAAGACCCTCCATGGCCTCCTCCAAGTCACGGGAGGAGAAGTTCTTAGCCTGCCTGTGGTATCTCTCAGCCAGGAAGGCTTGAACCTCCAGGAGTGAAGCCAGTTCACCAGCAGGCTTGTCCAGATCCTTCGTCCTTACCAGGTATCTTACGTGCCTGGCCAGCATGAATAGGATGTAGGCGGGCTGAGCCCCTCCCTCCAGGAGGTCCCCCAGAGCCCTCAGGGCCCCCCCCGTATCCCGGGCACCTAGGGCATCTGCAAGATTAAAGATGCCCTGGGCAGTCTTGTTGCTTAGAACCCTCTTCACGTGATCCTCCTCCACCCGGGGGGAATTGGCGTAGAGGAATGCCTTCTCTATCTCGTTGTCCAGCGCCCAGAGGTCCAAGACCCCAGCATGAGCCAGGAACGCCACAGCAGACCTGGTGGGGGTAGCGCCCCGGGCCTCGAACCTCTCCTGGATCCAGTTCTCCAGCATCTTGCCCTTCATGGGTCCGCAGTCCACGGTGGCGCAGGACTTCGCGAGCCCGCGACAGACAAGAACCGAGAGAGCACCCTTCTGGGGCACGGAAAACACCAGGATAGAATGGGCGGGGGGTTTCTCCAGGTAGGACAGGATCGAACTGAGGCCAGTGCCGGGTGACACCTTGTCGCCTTCCTTCCCCTTGGAGGCGAAGACGGGCCCGTCTCCCACCACGATTACTCGCACCCGCCCGAGGAAGGGAATGGTGCCCGCGAGCCCTGAGGCAGCCAGCAGGCCCTCATCAGTCCCCTCGAACCGGTGGAAGTTCAGGGTTTCGTCCCCTTTGGCGATCCAAGCCCTCTTCACCGCCTCGATGAACTCCTCGTGGAGAAAGAGCTCTTCACCGTGGAGGAGGTACGCAGGTCCTGGGCTTGCCTGGACGCTGTCGAGAGCCTCTTTGTACTTCATATACAACCCCCCGGATGCCCAGGATGCGTCGTCATTCCGGACGGCCTGGTGCAGGGCCATCCTCCAGGTGCACCGTGTGACCGGGTCCCGCCTAAACCCGGAATTGCACCAAGCCCAGGGAGCAGGCTCTCGGCCCAGCCTTCGCAGGAGACTGGGGTTATGCCAGGCGAGGAAGGAAGGCCCCTCGCGTAAGGGGGGCCAGCTAAGCCGGAGCCGGCGGTGCCCCCTTACTCCCCGTTACACCTAGTTCGGGAGGGCACCGGTCATGTCCTGCGTCAAACCACCCCAGAAAGCCCGTGCCGGGGTGGCCAACCCTTGGCGCCCCGGCACTCCACAATCTTCTAGCCGACGCTTCCGTCTGGGTTTACCGGAGGGGGTTCTTCATCTCCGCCTCCGGATTGACCACCGATGGGATCTGGGCCCGCGCTCGGATCCAGCAGCTTGCTGGGAACACAGATTACCTGCCCGGGGAAGATCAGGTTGGGATTGGCTATCTGTGGGTTGGCTCTGATGATTGCCTGCAAGCTCACCCCAAACCGCTGGGCAATGGTGAATAGGGTGTCCCCCCTGCGGACCGTGTAGAGGAACCCACCAGGGCACGCAGGCGGCGCCGGGCTGACCGGCACGCAGATCTGCTGCCCAGGGAATATCAGGTTCGGGTTAGCGATCTGAGGGTTGGCCGCGATCAGCGCGTTCAGGGACACGCCAAAGCGCCTGGCGATGAGGAATAGGGTGTCTCCCGGCCTTACAGTTACCAGGAAACCTTCAGGGCAGGGTGGCGGCGGTGGGATACGTTGCATCTTTGATTCACCTCCTGGGCCAACGTATGCGGGTTTTTCGCAAAGTGTGCCTGTGGTGAGCCAGGCCGTCACCCAGGGAAAAGTACGGGCCCCCCACAAGCGGGGGGCCCGGATTTACTTCTTCTGACGTCCCCTTTTAGTAGTCCATGTCAGGGGCTGGCGGGTAAGGAGGCTTCTTCTCCTTCTCAGGGACCTCAACCACCAGCACCTCAGTTGTCAGCACCATTGCAGCCACGCTTGCAGCGTTCTCCAGGGCGCTCCTTTGCACCTTGACAGGGTCAACGATACCGGCCTTGGCTAGGTCAACGATCTCCTCGGACATGGCGTCCAAGCCCCAGCCCTTCTTGTTCAGGCTCTTGACCTTCTCGACTATGACTGAGCCTTCGAGCCCCGCATTATGGGCAATCTGGCGGAGAGGCTCCTCCAGGGCCCTGCGAACGATGGCCACTCCCACCTTCTCATCGCCTTCAGCCTCTACCTTATCCATCTCGGGGATGATGTTGACGTAGGTGACACCTCCGCCGGCCACAATGCCCTCTTCCACAGCAGCCCTTGTGGCTGCCAGCGCATCCTCCACGCGGTGCTTCTTCTCCTTGAGCTCCGTCTCAGTGGCGGCACCCACCTTGACAACAGCCACGCCGCCAGCCAGCTTCGCCAGGCGCTCCTGGAGCTTCTCCCTGTCATAGTCCGAGTCCGTATCTTCTATCTGCTTGCGTATCTGGGAGATACGACCCTCGATCTTCTTCCTGTCACCCTTGCCCTCGACTATCGTGGTCTTCTCCTTGTTTATCTTCACCTTGTTGGCCTCACCGAGCATATTCATCTCGACGTTCTCCAGCTTGATCCCGATGTCTTCCGAGACGAACTGCCCGCCGGTGAGAATGGCGATGTCCTCCAGCATGGCCTTGCGCCGGTCACCGAAACCAGGCGCCTTCACGGCAGCACAGCTGAAGGTCCCGCGGAGCCTGTTGACCACAAGGGTTGCCAGGGCTTCGCCCTCGACGTCCTCGGCAATGACCAGGAGGGGCCTGCCGGAGCGGGCCACCTTCTCCAGCATGGGCAGGAGGTCTGTGACGGCGGAAATCTTCTTCTCAAAGATGAGGATGTAGGGGTTCTCAAGAACCGCCTCCATGGCCTCAGGGTTGGTGACAAAATAGGGGGAGATGTAACCACGGTCGAATTCCATGCCCTCCACCACTTCCACGGTGGTGGCAGTACCCTTGGATTCCTCTACGGTAATGACGCCGTCCTTGCCCACCTTCTCCATGGCTTCGGCTATGAGGGTTCCGATGGCGGAGTCATTCCCAGCGATGGCCGCTACATGGGCGATGTCTTCCTTGCCCTCGACGCTGACGCTGAGGCTCTTGATGGACTCCACGGCCTTGGCGACAGCCTTGTCAATGCCCCTCTTCAGGAAGATGGGGTTGGCACCGGCCGCCACGTTCTTGAGTCCCTCTTTCACAATGGCCTGGGCCAGGACCGTCGCCGTGGTCGTGCCGTCACCAGCGACATCGTTGGTCTTGGAGGCCACTTCTTTGCACAGTTGAGCCCCCATGTTCTCGTAGGGGTCTTCCAGCTCGATCTCCTTGGCTACAGTAACGCCGTCTTTGGTGATCTGCGGGGAGCCAAACTTCCTATCCAGCACCACATTGCGTCCCTTGGGTCCAAGGGTTACCCTGACAGCACGGGTCACAGCGTCAACGCCGCGCTCCAGGGCCTTCCTTGCTTCAACGTCAAAGGCCAGCTGCTTTGCCGGCAAGGCGCATCTACCTCCTTTTCCTAGATGATCCTTACTTGATGGCGAGAATATCGCTTTCCCGGAGGATCAGGTGCTCTTCACCATCGATCTTGATCTCCGTACCGCTGTACTTGGAGTACACTACAGTGTCCCCCACTTTTACCTCAGGGGCTACCCGCGTCCCGTTCTCCAGGAGCTTGCCGGGACCTACGGCTACCGCAGTCCCCTCCTGGGGCTTATCCTTGGCTGTGTCCGGCAGGACTATGCCGCCCTTGGTCTTCTCCTCGGCGGCGCTGGGCTTCACGACTACCCGGTCGGCAAGCGGTTTGATCACCTCATACCCTCCTTTCCGTGATTAGCACTCACCCAAGGCGAGTGCTAGTAGCAATTCATATATTAATAGACATTCCTGGCAGATGTCAATGGCCGCGGACAAGTTTTTCTAGGGAACCTCATCGCTACCTCATGGGTCAGAAACTGGTATAATCAACAACAGGGAAAGGAGGGAGGGGTGTGTCACCCATGTACTTACTGGGTAGGTCGTTCGCGGGCATTGTCTTCGTGCTCCTGTCCCTGGTGCCTCTCTTCATGGCCATCTACGCCTTGATCATGCTGAAGGCCGTCAAGGATAACACCGAGGCCACCCGGGAACTCCTCCAGGACATCAAAGAGGTACTCAGGCAGCAGGAGTAGATGCCCCGGGGTCCGTATCGCCAAGGCATCAAGCGCCCCGCCAAGACTGCTGGCGGGGCCGTGGGTTCTCGGGACCACGAGCAGCTCACTCTTGGGGCAAGCACCATCCAGATATCTCACAGTAGTGGCAGGCCTCCCGGTCTCCAGGGATCACCTCTTCGTCATCGTTTTCCCGGATGCGCCGGGCCACGTCACCCAGGATGGCCAGGGTATCCGTATCCCCCTCAGGGACCTCCCACAGGCTGCCCCCAGGGAGTTCCAGGAGGAACATCCGAGCCCCCTCAAGCGTGGGATCGACGCTGGCCGCGGCCATCCTGTAGAGCCTCACCTGGTGCCCGTATATATCCATCTCCTGTCTCACGCTGCCTGTCTTGTAATCGATGATCTCCGGGGCGGCCCCTGTTCCCCGCCGGATCCGGTCCACCACGCCAGCGAACTCCACTACGGTCCCGCCGGCCTCCAGCCGCCACCGGAGTTCCCTCTCCAGGTCCTGGGGGTCTGGCGTGTCCTGGGCGAGTTCCGTCCCTAGGTAACCCTGGAATAGTGCTAGGGCACGCTCCCGGTAAAGCCGCTGGTACTCCTCACCAGGGTACAGGCCTTCGCAATGGGCGGCCTCTTCCAAGAGCGTGGAGGTATCCCGAGGCTTGCCCCCCAGGTGATACCACACTATCGCCCGGTGTACCAGCCGGCCCAGAAGGGAGGCATCAACGCCGCCTTCGCCCGGCCGGGGCAGGGGCTCAAGGCCCCACTGGTAAAGGGCCCTGTAACGCCTGGGGCAGGTTAGGTAGGTCCTGAGGGCACTGAAGCTTAGAGAGAGCCTAGTCTTGACCAGCCGTTGTGACACGGGGGGGGACTCGGGCAGGGTCGTGGCAACACCCGCCAGGACCTCCCTGGCCTGTGGAGGGGACTCTACACCGGCCTTGGCTCCTTCCACCATGGGAGTAGCTTCCACCTCTATTCCCTCTATCCCCTCTATCCCCACCATCTCACCGGTGGACAGGCTCCCCCGGAGTTCCTCGAAGAACCGGCCCGCCTCTCCTGAAGATGTTATCCAGAGTCGATCCTTAGCCCTGGTAAGCGCCACATACCACACCCTTCTCTCCTCATCCCAGAAGTCTCTCTCACATACTTCCCGGCGGGACCACCAACCTGGAATGCCCTTGGGATTGAACTTAAGTGTCTCCTCTCCCTGGATATCCTTCCTCACGAGCAGCCCGATCCCCGGCTGGAAGTGGAGGGGACCGTAGTGGGGCTTCAGAGGGAAATGGTCCTTAGCAGCATCAACGACAAACACCAGGGGGAACTCCAGCCCCTTTGCCTGGTGAACCGTCATTAAGGTGACCACATCCAGCCCTGGAGGGGGCGCCTCAGGCTCAGCCACGGAGTCATCCAGGGAGAACATCACGTAATGGACGAATTCTCCCAGTCCTCGCATGCTCCCAGCCCTTTCGAACGAGGACGCCATGTTGAAGAGCTTGGTGAGGTTTCCCAGGGCCCTCCTTGAGTCATCCAGTGCCATGGAGTAAAGGTGCCTGGCGTAACCGCTCTCCTCCACAGCCCTGAGCAGGAACTCCCGCAGTGGCATCCTTGAACGGTATGCCATGAGCCAGTCTAGGAAGGCCAACACCCTAGCGGCCTCCGGCAGGCCTGACTCCTTAAGCGCATCATAGAGGTAAAGCCCGTGCCGGTCATCAGGCACCCTGGATGCCTCGCTTGAGGCTATCGCCTGCATGATCCCATCCCCTATGCTGAAGGGCGGCCGCTGCATCACCCTGACCAGCGCCAGGTTGTCGTAGGGGTTATGGGCGACCCTGATGAACGCCAGGATATCCCTGATCTCCTGCCGGTCATAGAACCCGCTCCCGCCCACGGCCCGGTAGGGAATCCCCAGGCGCCTGAGGGCATCCTCATAGGGCGCCGAGCGTTTCATGCTGCGCATGAGAATGGCCATGTCCTTATACTGGGAGCCACCATCGTGTTCCGACTGGATGGTCCTGGCCACGAAGGCGGCCTCCGGCAATGCGCCGGGGGCATGAGCCAGCACCACGCAAGGTCCAGGTGACTCTCCCTTGCATGCCTGGAGCTTGGGGGGAACACTCTGGCAGAACCTGCCCTCCCGTGTTATGCTGGTATGAGCCACCTCCAGGATCTGCCGGTAGGAGCGATAGTTGATATCAAGGGTTACCTCCCGGCCGCCCCAGTCCCTCGCGGCGAAGTCCTCCACGTTCTCGACCCTGGCGTTCCGCCAGCCGTAGATCGCCTGCTTCTCGTCGCCTACCACAGAGACGTTGGCCATGCCGGGCGCCGCCAGGAGCTCCAAGAGCCGGAACTGGGCCTCGTTGGTGTCCTGGAACTCGTCCACCAGGATGTGGCGATAGGCCTGTTGAAGCCGGGAGCGCAGGTCTCCATTGTTCTCTAACAGGTTCTTAGCGTACAGAAGCAGGTCTCCGAAGTCCATAAGGCCCCTCTTCCTCAGTGCCTCCTGGTACGCCTGGTAGATCTGGAAGATGGCCTCCGCCATGGCCTCCTCGTAGGTTGCCTCCCTGGCGGCGCGCTCAAGAAGCCCTTCCCTCCTCAAACCCGTAAGTGCCGTGTGCGGGCGAATGTGCTCAGGCAGGTGGTCAAGCCCTGCCCTGGCTGCGCCCAAGAAGGCCCTGGGGTCTATTGCCGAATCCTTGAGCCTCTGCACGAACCCGAACAACTCCTTGCGGAAGAACCCCAGCCTCTCGTAGGGCAACCCCGGGGGACGGCCCTGGGTGCCCGGGCCAAGGTAGTCCTCTACCACTCGAAGCCAGGTTAGCCTGGCTCCGGGCTCCTCGGTCACCTCCATGCCCGGGTCAAGGCCCGCCGCTATGGAGTGTTTCTTGAGGAGTCGCCCCGCGAAGGAATGGAAGGTCCCGATGAAGGCCTCCAGGAAGTCCTCCTCGCTTGCGAGACCCTCATGGCAGGCCTGCTTAACGATACGGTGCCTCATCTCGGCGGCAGCCTTGTTGGAAAAGGTGAGGGCCAGCACCTGGCTGGGACGGATGCCCGCCTGGCGCAGGCATTCAAGATACCTCAAGGCGAGTACCGTGGTCTTTCCTGTGCCCGCGCCAGCCACGACCTTAAGAGGCCTGTCCAGAGGGGAGTGGATCGCCTCCCTTTGCGCCTCATTCGGCTCCGTCATCCCCGTCACCCCCCTCCTCACAGTCACAGGCAAAGGCGAAGTCACACTGGGAACAGGCCCACCGGTCCTGCCTCTTGAGGTAGGAGCCACTGAGTATCTCTTCTATGACATCATCCAGGGCCTTGCTGGCCAGTGACAGGGCCTGGTCATCCAGGTCCCGGCCCTCACCCACATGAAGGCGGCGCTTGAAGGGAAGGCCCGTTCGTTTCGACCTGCAGCCCAGCTGGTACACCGAAAGGGTTCTTGGATTCTCCATCCGGCCAGCCATGGCAAGGTAGTAAAGGTACAGCTGCAGGTCCTTGGGTCGCCAGTTCTCCTCCCCGCTCGGCACGAAGGCCTTTAGAAGGGTGGCCTCGGCCTCCTTCTGGGACCCGGTCTTGTAGTCGATGACCTCCACGTCCCCGCCGGGCAGCCGGTCCACCCTGTCGATGATGCCTCGCAAGACCACCGGTCCATACGGGAGGCTGAAGCCAGTCTCTGTCCCCAGGAGTGTCCTTGGCTCCTCCTTCACCTCGGCCATGAGGTAAGGGTGAAGCATCTCTCCGGCAAGATCCCGCAGGCGGCCCTCGGAGGCCCCCCTAGTCTTCGGAGGGAACTCCCTGTCCCATTTATCCTGCACCCGCTTCTGAAGGCCCGGCCAGAGGGCCTCGGGGCTCTTGCCCACTACACTGCCGTGCTCCTCGTGAAACTCACGAAGCACAGCGTGGACCAGGGTGCCCAGGGTGGTTGCAGGCCCTGGGGACACCTCAAGCCTGAGCAGGTACTGGAAGAAGAAACGCCTCGGGCATGTGAGGTAGGTCCTGAGGGACGAAGCGCTGAGCCCGAAACCCGGGGGTACCAAGGCGGGGTCTCGCTCACGGCGAGGTGCCCCGGTACCCTTCAGGCCAGCCCTGAAGGCTGGCAGGCACAGCTGGGCCTCAGGCGGTACCTGAGGCCTCTCCCACTCCACAGCCAGGTCTATGAGGAAGGGGGACGGCCTGGCATCCTCCACGCCCGGGTAGGATTGGGACAGTGACAGGAAGGCCCCTCCCTGGGCGGACCCCAGGACTCGCAGGAATGCTGCCTTCTCCCGGGCCAGGTGGACTCCGGGCTCAAACCCCGGTTCCGGCTCTATTGGAGCCAGGGCCCCCAGCAGGGCCCAGCGCTGCTGGTCTGGCAAGAGCGGAGCAGTGGGAACCGGGAGTGGAACCATGGGAGACGATACGCCCATGAAGAATACGTAGCGGGTAATGTCCACGTCCCGGGGGTCGCTGACCCTGACAGCGTTTTCGACACCCCTGTGACCCAGGGGCAGGAAGGTTAGGCAGTCTTCCAGGTCCTGCATGAGCCGCCCCGGATCCCTGGCCCGGGTTCCCAGCCCCCCGATCTCCCTTACCATCCCCAGGAACACCCCAAGGCTCCTGAGAGCCGTGTCGCG
This sequence comes from Bacillota bacterium, assembly GCA_040754315.1. Taxonomy (NCBI): domain Bacteria; kingdom Bacillati; phylum Bacillota; species Bacillota bacterium. The sequence goes on along the minus strand of JBFMCS010000008.1, from coordinate 28,885 downwards.
CTGGGCGGGCGTAAGGGGGCCATGGGGGTCCATGGCCCTCCTCACCGCACCGGAAGCCTCAAGGAATTCGGTAAGGAGCACAGGCAGGGCCACCCCATGCCCCCACTTGTGCCTGTGGTCAAGAGCCATGTCCAGGAGGGGCCCGCACCCGCGGGCCCCACACCGGAGGGCATTCCCGGGATCCTCTCCCTTTCGCCTGGCCCTGTGGAACAGCCGCCCTATCTCAGCCGCATCAAGTCCCACGAGGGGAGAAGCCAGGAACCCCAGGGGGGATTCCTCCCGCCCCTCGAGGTACCTGAGGTACTCCCAAACCAGCCGGACCATGATATCCCCGTGAAAGGGAGCAAAGCCCGGGGCAATGTAGTCAATGCCATGGACCCCGAAGGCCTGCGCCAGGGCCTCTATGGCCTGGGGGTTGCCATTCACTACCAGCACATGACCGAGATTGGCCTCAGGGTCCCCCGCCATCAAATCGAGGATCCGGGATGCCACCAGACAGGCCTCCTCCTGAGGGTTCCCTGCCTCCATGACCTTGAGCGGTAGAGGCGCAGAGCCTCGTAAAGGGGTGCAGGCCAGAAGTGATGCCATCTCCTTATGCCTGTCCCGGCCCCACCGGCCCTTCCGAAGGAACCCCCTGGCAGGGTCCATCATCACGGCCACCCTAGGGCACTCCGGGATAAGGGTGAGGCACAAATCGAAGAAGGCCGGGGAAAACCCGTCAGCGCCCAGTAGCACGAGGCCCTGAGTTCTCCCGGCGGTATTACCCCGGAGCACCCGCCAGGCCATCCCGGGCATCTCGTGGAAGGACACTATGCCCTGGGAGGCGCACTGCTCGTGGAAGGCACCGTAGAGGCGATCCAGGTCCTCTAGGCGATCACTGTGCACCCCTGACTTCTGGACAGCCCTGGAAAGGGTCCTCGGGCTCTTGCCGTTAGCCTTGAGGGAGTTAAAGAAGGCCAGGACCTCCCGGGTGAACCCCTTGCCTCCCCGGACACCATCGTAGTCACTCCTCAGGCTGGTGTCTTCCAGGATATCCCTGAGCACCACCCACTGGGACGGCCCCCGGGTGGGACGGAACCCTGGCTTCACCCCGGCCCTCTCTGGCTCCCTCCTGACAATGCCTAGGCAAAAGCCATCGGCGGTGACGTTCAACCCCGCACCGCCGGTGGGAAACACTGTTGACGCCACCTCGCCGGCCTCATGGCGCAGTCCATGGGATGAGGAGATGATCCACAGGCGGTCCCCGGAGACCCCCTCTCTCATCCAGTCCTTCATGACCGCCCGGAGGCACGCCTTCTCGGCCTCCCTGAAGGTACCGCTCTCCATGAGGGAATGGCGCACGGGATTTCACCTCACTGTGACCAGGTGCCGCAGGCGTTCCACGGTCTTGGGACCGATGCCACTTACCCTGGCCAAGTCATCAACGGACTTAAAGGGCCCGTTAGCCTTGCGGTCATCTATGATGCGCTGGGCCAGCGCTGGCCCGATTCCGGGAAGGGTCTCAAGGGCCTGACGGCCAGCCCGGTTCAGGTTCACCAGGGATGGCTGGCCAAGGGGCGCAATCTCCCCTCTCTCCAACTCCTCCCGGGTGGGCACGTATAGTCTTTGCCCGTCCTCCAGGGGTTCGGCCAGGTTCAACGCGTGAGCTGCCCCTTCGGGGGTTGGCCCGCCTGCGGCCTCGAGCGCGTCCCAGGCCCTGCTCCCGCCAGGCATCACGTATACGCCGGGCTCATGAACCGCACCTGCCACGTGAACAACCAGGGTCTCTTCTTCCGGCTGGGGTTCGGGAATAGCCTCCAGGTCTTCCTCGCTTGAGACTACTTCCACCTGAGGGGCCTTGCCGCAGCCCCTCAGGAACAGTAGGGCACAGGCCAGGATAGCCACACAGGCTAGGGCGAGCAGGGCCCACCTTTCCTCAGGTTTCAAGTACACTATCACAGCCCCCCATTGGGGCCCTCTCCCCTTCCCGGTATGCCTTCTACGAGAGCCCCCCGTTTCCTGCGGCTCCCCCCTTGGAGGATCCCTTGGCGATGGGCGCAAGGAAGCCCTCCCCTCCCGTGCGGCCAATGCTAAAGGCACCGGTTCCCCCGGTGCCTCGTGAGCGCACTTCACCCGGTGTTTCTTCTACTTGGAGCCCATCATTGCCACCAGTACCTTGAACAGGTCCGTCTCGGTGACTATTCCCACGAGGTCGCCAGAGGCGTTCAACACGGGAAGGCCGCCGATCTTCTTGTCCTTCATGAGGACGGCCGCCTCCTCGATGGGGGAGTCCTCCCTAACGCTCACCACGTCCCTGGACATGGCATCCCTGAGGGTCATCTTACCCAAGAGGTAGTGGATCTCATGGATGCTCAAGGACGTAGCGGGTGAAGGGGACACCTTTAGCAGGTCGCTCATGGCGACTATGCCCACCATCTTACCCTTGTCCATCACCGGCAGGCGCCTGATGCCCTTCTCCTTCATGAGGCCGATGGCCTGGAGCACCGGCATGCTAGCCTCAGCCGTGACCGGGTTCCTGGACATGCATTCCTTGACCGTCACCCTCCCGCCTCCCTTCACCACTTGCTGGCCCCAGGGTTCTCCACATGTCCCCGAGATCCCTCTTCACTCACAACACCTCACCCAAGGTGCAGCTGGCCATCCCGCAGGCCTCCGCCACGGGCTTGCACACCACCTGGCCTCCGGCCACGTTCACACCCTTGGCCAGGCAGGGATCCTCGGTAACCGCCCGCTTCCATCCCTTGCTGGCTATGTCCAGGGCATACTTGACAGTAACGTTGGTCAAGGCTATGGTTGAGGTCCTGGGAACCGCGCCCGGCATGTTGGCCACAGCGTAGTGAATTACCCCGTGCTTCTCGAAGACAGGGTCGCTATGGGTTGTCGGTCCCTTGATGGTCTCCACGGACCCTCCCTGGTCTACCGCGACATCCACGATTACTGACCGGGGTTTCATGTTCTTCACCATGGCCTCGGTCACCAGCTTGGGTGCCCTGGCGCCCGGTATGAGCACTGCGCCGATGAGCAGGTCCGCCTCAGCGGACTTCTCGGAGATGTTGTAGAGGTTCGACATGGCGGTGTGCAAGCGCCCGCCGAAGATGTCATCGAGGTACCTGAGGCGCTCTACGCTCACGTCCAGGACTGTCACCTGGGCGCCGAGCCCCAGGGCCATCTTGGCGGCATTCGTGCCCACAGTCCCACCGCCAAGGATGACCACCTTGGCTGGGGACACGCCCGGCACCCCTCCCAGGAGCACCCCCAGGCCCCCATTGGGTCTTTGGCAGAACCATGCGCCCACCTGTACCGCCATCCGCCCCGCCACCTCACTCATGGGGGTCAAGAGGGGCAGGCTCCCGTTAGAGAGCTGGACAGTCTCGTAGGCGATGGACACTACCTTCCTCTCGGCGAGAACCTGTGTGAGCACAGGTTCAGCCGCCAGGTGAAGGTAGGTGTAGAGGATCTGGCCCTCCCTCAGGAGGGCATACTCGGGCTTTAGGGGCTCCTTCACCTTGACGATCATCTCGGCCCCTTCGTACACCTCGTGCGCGGTGGAAACCACCTCGGCACCCGCCCCAGCGTATTCCGGATCCGAAAAGCCGCTTCCATCGCCGCCCCCCTGCTGGACGAGAACCCGGTGGCCCGCCGCTACCAGGGTGTGCGCGGCCGACGGCGTCAGTCCAACACGGTTCTCGTTATCCTTGATCTCCTTGGGAACTCCAACTATCACTCACTCCACCCCCTTAGGTCTTCCATCCCTTTGTGCAGCCTCGGCTCCCCCAGTCCCATGGGGATCAGCCCTGCCGCAAAGGATCACTCGAATCCCTTTTTCCCTCATGGCCTCTATTTCTTCCGCGGGAGCGCTGCAATCCGTCACCACACAGTTAATCTTCTCTAGGGGAGCCACGGACACGAAGGCCCTTCTACTGAACTTGGAACCATCGGCCACGACTATGGCCTCCCGGGCCGACTCCAGCATCACTCTCCTGACATGGGCCTCAGCTACGTCGAAGTTACTCAGGCCGCTCTTGGCCGAAATCCCTCCGGTACCCATGATAACCTTGTCGGCGAAGTAGGAACGAAGGATCGCCTCAGTCACACTGCCCACGGTGGACATCTCCTGGCCTCGAAGGAGGCCGCCCAGGAGGTATACGGAGAAGTCCCTCCGGGATGCCATCTCCATGGCGATGAGCAGGGAGTTAGTAAGGATAGTAAGATTGTGGGCCCCGTTGAGGTTCCTGGCCACCTCCAGGGTGGTGGTGCCCACATCCATGATGAGGGTTTCCCCGTCTCGCACAAGCCTGGCCGCTTCTTTCCCGATGAGTCGTTTCTCCCTGAGGTTCCTCTCTTCCCGGACACCGAAGGGTGGCTCGTAGGCTGTGCTAACTGATGGAGACGCACCCCCGTGGATCCTCCGGAGGTAACCCAGGCTCGCCAGGCGATCCAGGTCTCTCCGGATGGTCATCTCGGAGACACCCAGGGTCTCAGACAGGGCCTTGACGGAGACGGCACCGCCGGCATTCACCATCTCCAGTATTCGGTTCCGGCGGTCTTCGGACAGCAAGCCGGTATCCTCCGATGTTAGGCTATGTTCGATTAGCGTTTATACTTGTGCGCTGGTGGTAGGATTCTATAAGCTGGTGGAATTCTCCTCCTGTGCAGAATTACAAAAAGGGCCCCCGGGATGGCCGGGAGCCTTGATTCTCGTCTTGGCTAGGAGACCACTATGTTCAAGAGTTTCTGGGGGACCCAGATCACCTTGAGGACCTTCTTCTCCCTGATGTTGGACTTTACCCTCTCTGACGCCAGGGCCAGTTCCCGCACGGCCTGTTCCGGGATGTCCACGGGCACGGTGAGGCGTTCCCTGACCCGGCCGTTCACCTGTACCACTATGGTGACATCCTCCGCCTTCACCGCCTCCGGGTCGTAGGCCGGCCAAGCCTCCAGGTGTATGCTCCCCTCCCGGCCGAGGGCCCGCCAGATCTCCTCGGCGATGTGAGGGGAGAATACCGCCAGCACCAGGGCGAGTTTCTCAATGGCCTCAGCGATCACCCAGAGGTTCTGCCTCTGTGGGTCGACCCTTTCCTTGTACGAATACAGCGCGTTCACCATCTCCATTATGGCGCTGATGGCCGTGTTGAAGTTGAAGCGCTGGGAGACGTCCTCGGTCACCTTCTTGACTGTCCTGTGTACCACCCGCCGGAGCGATATATCGTCTTCGATAAGACCGTGCTCGAATACTCCCTCCGGCTGTGGTCCTAAGCCCCTTATGGTCCCGGCGTAGGCGTTGACCAGCCTCCATACCCTGTTAAGGAAGCGGTAGGCCCCCTCGACTCCCGCGTCGCTCCACTCCAGGTCCTTCTCCGGGGGTGAAGCGAACAGGATGAAGAGCCGGGCAGTGTCCGCCCCGTATCTTCGCATGATGTCATCCGGGGCAACAACGTTCCCCTTGGACTTGGACATGACCGCCCCGTCCTTCAGTACCATGCCCTGGGTAAGCAGGTTAGTGAAGGGCTCCGGAGCTGGTACCATGCCGCTGTCATACAGAACCTTCATGAAGAACCTGGAATAAAGCAGGTGAAGAACGGCGTGTTCGATACCACCTATGTACTGGTCAACAGGCAGCCAGTACATGACGTCTTCCTCCTCAAACACCCTCTTGTCGGTCCACGGCGAGGCATACCGCAAGTAGTACCAGGATGAGCAGATGAAGGTGTCCATAGTATCCGTCTCTCTCTGGCCCATGGTGCCACAACCTGGGCACTTCACTTGAACGTACCCGGCGTTCCCAGCCAGCGGGGAGGGGCCACCCGGCTTGAACTCAACGTCTTCGGGGAGCTTCACGGGCAGGTCCTCAGCGGGCACAGGCACTTCCCCGCAGCCCGGGCAGTAGATTATGGGGATGGGCGTACCCCAGTACCGCTGGCGGGAGATCAGCCAGTCCCGGAGGCGGTAGTTGATAACCCTCTTGCCCAGGCCCTTCTCCTCTATGAAGTCCGCGATCTTGTCCAGGGCACCGGTGGAGGACATGCCTGTGAAGGGACCGGACTTGTCCATGAGGCCCGGCTCTGTGTAGGCCTCCGTCATGTCCTCCTCCACCAGGTGTGTCCCAGGGGGCTGGATGACAACCCGCAGGCCAAGCCCGTACTTCTTCACAAACTCGAAGTCCCTCTGGTCATGGGCGGGCACCCCCATCACAGCGCCTGTACCGTACTCCATCAGAACATAGTTGGCCACCCAAATGGGAACCTCCTCGCCGTTCAATGGGTTGATGGCGCAGGCCCCCAGGAAGTGCCCTTCCTTCTCTGCCTCCAGGGAGGTCCTCTCTACTTCGCTCAGGCACCTCATGCCTTCAACGAACCGGGTCACCTTTTCCTCGTGGGGGGTGCCCCTTACCAGCTTGGGAACCAACGGGTGCTCAGGCGCCAGTACCATATAGGTTACGCCGTAGAGCGTGTCGTGGCGTGTTGTGAAGATCCTGATGGAGTCATCCATGCCCTTGACCGGGAACCCCACCTCAACCCCCTCGCTCCGCCCGATCCAGTTCTCCTGCATAACCTTGACCCTCTCTGGCCAGCCCTCCAGCAACTGGAGGTCATCCAGGAGGCGATCGGCGTAGGAGGTGATCCGGAGAAACCACTGCTCCAACTCCTTCTTCACTACCAGGGTCCCACAGCGCCAGCAACCCCCGTCCTCCACCTGCTCGTTGGCCAGCACTGTGGCGCACTGGGGGCACCAGTTGACTGCGGCCTTCTTCCGGTAGGCCAGCCCCTTCTCGTACATGAGGAGGAAGAGCCACTGGGACCAGCGGTAGTAGTCGGGTTTGCAGCTGGCCACCTCGCGGCGCCAGTCATAGCTCATGCCCATCTGCTTCAGCTGGTCGCGCATCCGGGCGATGTTGGAGTAGGTCCACTGGGCGGGGTGGATGTTGTGCTTCATGGCGGCATTCTCCGCCGGGAGGCCAAAGGCGTCCCACCCCATGGGGTGCAATACCTGCCGGCCCTGCATCCTGTTGAAGCGTGCCACCACATCCCCGATGGTATAGTTCCTGACGTGGCCCATGTGGAGGTCTCCAGAAGGGTAAGGGAACATTTCCAGGCAGTAGTACTTGGGTTTGCCGGGGTCCCTGTCTATATTGTACAGGCCCATTTCTGCCCATGCCTGCTGCCACTTGGATTCTACGTCCCGGAAATCGTAGCGCTCCTTCACATACCTGTCCCCTTTCAAGGGCCTCTCCCCCGGAGAATGGTGGGGCCGGCCTCAGCCTTGGCGGTTCTAGCTTGTCTCCTGGTATTATATCACCAGCAAGCAGTGCAGGTGAAGAACGCATCCTGAGCAGCCCGCCCTGGGGGCAGGTGTGGATATGCAGGGTGCCCTAACCTACTTGACTATGAGTACGGAGGTCTTGGCGTTATGAATGACCTTGTTGCTTACACTGCCCAGTACAAGTCCCTTTATGGTGCCAAGACCCCTGCTGCCTATGACTATGAGGTCGAACTTCCCCTCCTCGGCAACACGGCATATCACATCCGCAGGCTGGCCTTTGGCCAGGACCGTCTTCACTTCCAGGCCGTTTTCCTGGAAAAACCCCCGGGTCTTCTCCAGGGTCTCGCTGGCGGCCTCCTCCATGTCCTTCTCCAGCATGGCCAGTTGCTCGCCGTCAAAGAGCGCCCCGTGGTAGCCCGCAGCCCTGTACACCGGTATCACCTGCACGACTGACAGCACCGTGACACCGGCCTTCAACGGAACGGCCATCTCCAGGGTCTTCCGGGCTGCCTTGGAGGCGCTCTCGGAACCGTCCGCGGCCAGGAGTATCTTGTACACAGGTGACCCCCCCAATGAGAATTGGAATCTGGTTTGAAGATGCCCACGCGATTTTGTAGTTCTTCGTCCATCCCGAGCCAATCCCTCTAATCCGCAGGCCGCTTATTCAAACCTAGACCAGGTGAATTCGTCTGCTTTGGACTCGTTGACAAGGGGCAAAGAATAACTGCTTCGACGAATAGGGCCATTCAAAGGGAGGAATCGACAGTGCTTCTCTTCAAGTTCGCGTTCTGTCATGAATTCGACCGCAAGTTAGAGGAGCTATCCGAGATTGCGTCACGTGAGCCCTGGAGATGCTCTGATGAAGAGGGTCTTCCGATATTGCGGGATTACGTTCTTTATACGTTTAACCGATTGGCTGATGAGTGCAAGTATGAAGAAGGTGAACTAGGTCCAGAGACCAAAATATCCGTGGTGGATACCAACGCCTGCTTTAACACTGGCCTTTTTACACAGCACTTCGAGCGAGTCTTCGGGCTCTTCTGCAAGAGTACCAGGGAAGGTACACAACCGTGGTTCTTCCAAGGTTTCGTAAAGGAAAGTGACCCCCGCCTCAGACAATTCGCCCAACTGCCTGAACGTGCGTCATACTTTAGCAGTGTTTCGGAGCTGGTGTTCGACTATCGCCTAGAGATTGGGATCAACAAAGACCACATACTATCCGATGACAGGAACCTTTCCAGATTGCCAGCAGAGCTCAAGAACCCGGTTGCATTCGAAGGCTCAGTCAACATCGCCAAGAAGAAGGTGCCGGCCAACTACAGGTTAGCGATTCCTCAATACCACGAAGGCAGAATTCAGCTGCTCATACCACTGGGATACCGATCGGAAAGAGCAGACGTGGCACTGGTGATTTCGAAGGCTAGCCATTTTTGCACTGGCCATACTTGCCTTAGCCTGAAGATAGCGTACAACAATGCCACGCTTATTGCCAAACCCGATGCTGATTGGCTCTCTCCTAGATAACTCGGAATTAGTACGCCAAGAGTGGCAAGGTGGTGCTGAAGTTCTGTCTCTTCCAGCAGCACTGGGAGGAGTGACGCAATCTGACAGGTAGCGCCAGCTACAACCGCCACGATGGTCTGCAACCCCATAAACACCATGGGACATCCTAACCTATGCCCTTGGCATCTTCATGGACAGGCTGATCCGCTTCCTTTCCACATCCACCCCCAGTACCCTTACATCAACAACATCTCCCACCTTGACCACATCCGACGGGTGCCTCACGAAGGCATCCCGCATCTGGGATATGTGCACCAACCCGTCCTGGTGTACCCCAATATCTATAAAGGCGCCGAAGTCCACCACGTTTCTCACGATGCCCTGGAGTTCCATGCCCTCTTTGAGATCCTCCAGCTTCACGATTCCCTTCTTGAACACTGGCTTTGGAAGGTCATCCCTGGGATCCCGGCCCGGCTTCCCCATCTCCGCCAGTATGTCCCTAAGGGTGGGTTCGCCCACACCCAGGCGGCTGGCGAGCCCCTGGATGTCAACGCCCTGAAGGGACAGCGCCCGCCCCAGATCCTCTCCGGAGACCCCCAGGGCCTCCATGACCCTCTCGGCCACCCCATACGACTCAGGGTGAACGGCGCTCCGGTCAAAGTAGTATTCCGCATCGGGGAGGCGCAGGAAGCCGGCACACTGCTGGAAGGTACGGGGACCCAGTTTGGGAACCTCCCTTAGTTCCAGGCGGCTCCTGAACCCACCCCTCTCATTCCTGAATGCCACGATGTTTGACGCCACTGGCCTGTTGATCCCGGCCACCCTCTCCAGGAGCGCCGGCGAGGCGGTGTTCAGGTCTACCCCCACCTCGTTCACACACGCCTCTACCACCCCGTCCAGCACCTGTCCCAGGCGTCCCTGGTTCACATCGTGCTGGTATTGCCCGACACCTATGGACTTGGGGTCAATCTTCACCAGTTCGGCCATGGGATCCTGGAGCCTGCGGGCGATGGATACGGCACTCCTCTGGGCCACATCCAGGTCCGGGAATTCCTCCTTTGCCAAGGGCGAAGCCGAATAGACGCTGGCACCCGCCTCGTTCACCACCGTGTATTCCACGGTGTCTCCAATTGCCTCCGCGAAGAACTCCTCGGTCTCCCGGCCTGCTGTGCCGTTGCCAATAGCCACTGCGTTAATCTGGTGCCGTTCGACGAGGTCCGCCACTACCTTGGCAGAAGGCTCTCTCTCCTTCCGTGGCGGTGTGGGATAGATGATCGCGGTCTCCAGGAGCTTGGAGTGCTGGTCCACGCAGGCAAGCTTGCAGCCGGTCCTGTACCCGGGGTCAACCCCGAGTACCCTCCGGCCCTTCACAGGAGGGGACATCAGCAGGTTCCTCAGGTTGTCCTTGAACACCTTCAGTGCCTGTTCCTCTGCATTCTCCGTTAGCTCGTTCCTGAGTTCGCGCTCCAGAGACGGGAAAAGAAGCCTCTTCCAGGAATCCCTTACCGCCTCCATCAACTGCTCCCGGGCGGCCGGGTGAATCCCTTCTTTGAGGTAGAACCGGTTAGCGAGGTCTAGCGCCTGGTCCTCCCGCACCTCCACCCTGACGCTGAGGACCTCCTCTTTCTCCCCCCTGTTCACGGCGAGGACCCGGTGAGGCGCTATCCTACGAACAGGCTCCCGGAAGTCATAGTACATCTCATAGGGGCTCTCCGAGGACTGCAAGCCCCTGGTGGCGATATAACCCTGGCGGGACATGAACCGCCGGAGGGCCCGGCGCACCCTGGCATCGTCCGAAATCATCTCGGCGATGATGTCCCTGGCACCGGCCAGTGCCTGATCCTCCGAGAGAATGCCCTTCTCCTCGGATATGAAGGCCCTAGACAGTCCCTGGAGGTCCCCCTCCCCTTTGACTATGGCCTGAGCCAGCGGCTCCAGGCCTTGCTCCCTGGCCACCGTGGCCCGGGTCCTCTTCTTGGGCCTATATGGGCGGTAGATGTCCTCAAGCTCCGTAACGCTGGCGGCGGATTGCGCGGCGCCCTCCAGCTCGGGAGTCAACACCCCTTGTTCCTCAAGGAGCCTGAGGATATCCGCCCTCCGCTTCTCCAGGTTCCCGTAGAGGGTCAGGCGCTCTTCAAACAGGCGGAGTTGTTCGTCGTTCATCCCGCCGCTGGCTTCCTTCCGGTACCGGGCAATGAAGGGAACCGTGTTGCCCTCACCCAGCAGGCCAGCCACCACTGTAACCTGGGAATACTCTAAACCCATCTCCTGGGCCAGCCTTTGAAGTACCCTGTCACTCCTGTCGTCGCTTTCTGGCAACTCGACGCCTCCTCTAGAGGGTCTGCCTCCACAGGGCCCCATTTGTTGGGAAAGGCCCGGGAGCCTCCGCACGCCCCTTAGTTCTACGCCCAGCCGTGGAAACCTTCGCTGGCAGTCTGGCCAACCCTCCACCGTGTTTCGCGGGAAAAAGGGTTTCCCGGTAACTCGGGGAAGGCTCCCGCCTCTTGGATGCCGGGTGATGAATGGTCTTATGAGGCCATTGCACGGGCGCCGCTGCCAAGGAGAACTCAGGGCGGCTCCGGGGATGGGTGGAAGGAGATGCACACTCTTGCGCCCAGCCAGGGAACTAGCCTGCTAGCCCATGGGACAGGGACGGCCTTGGCCGCCCCTGGGCGTTCGCCTTGCCCTGCGAGGCCCCCGGAGGCATCTAGGGCTTATCGCTATAGAGCACCCCCGCAATAGCATAGTTCTCCTTCTTCATGTCCTGGAAAACGATGGTCACAGCCTCGGCTGGTGTCTTGAAGATCCCGCTGACGGCCTCGGTGACCGCCTTGGCCAGATCTCGCTTTTGGTCCAGCGTGCGGCCTTCGAACGCCTCGATTCTCACTATAGGCATTGTCTCCACCCTTCCTTTGCGAGGTTCTTGAATCACTTCCCAAACCCCCGGGCATCTCCTTTGAAAAAGCCCCTCCAAGACACCGCTGTGCTATGGGCCAGTCTCGCAGGCGATTTTGGTCTCAGGACCTCTATCCAAGGGGTGGTTATGATGCCGGGCCCGTCCAATCTCCACTCAGACCCCACCTCCCTCTTCCGGAGATACGAGGGGAACCTTATATTGCGCGTTACGATTGGCCATGCCCCGCCAATGCGGCCTTCAATCCCGGAGCCCTCCGGCGAGACGGCGAAACACTCCTCCTGACCAGGGTTGAGAACATGAGGGGCTATTCTCACTTGCCCCTGACCAGGAGCCCTGAAGGGATGTCCGGCTGGCTGGTATCGGATCGCCCCACCTTGGAGGCAGACCTGGCTTATCACGAAGAACGCTGGGGCATCGACGACCCTCGCATAGTATGGATGGAGGAACTGGGGAGGTATGCCGTAACGTGTGTATCCTTCTCCAAGGACAGGACACAACGAGCAGACCGTGAGAGCTACGGCTGAGAGCCATAGTGAGGTCACGGCCACCCTCCCCTGATTCCAGGTTACCCATTCTGGTCCGCGGGCAGCTCCCAGTGGAAGTCCCCCACTCCGGCTGTGAGGAGGCCCTCCTTTACCACCCCACATATGTGCCTAAGATCCTCGGTGGACCGGGCCTCGCAGCGGGCCACCAGCACCGGCTCAGTGTTGGACGCCCTCACCAGGCCCCATCCTGTGGGGAACTCAATGCGGGCCCCATCGACATCGATGACCGTGTGCCCCTCCTCGCGGAACCGCTGGGTGATGGCGGCTACGGTGTCCCGCTTGATGTCATCGGGACACGGAACCCGGGTCTCCGGGGTTGAGTAGTACACCGGGAGGTCCCCCAGGAGTCCTGACAGGCTCTGGCTACCCCGTGCCAGGATCCTCAAGAGGCGGGCAGTGGCGTATAGCGCGTCATCATAGCCGAAGTACTCGTCGGCAAAGAAGAAGTGGCCTGACATCTCCCCGGCGAAGGGGATACCGGTCTCCCTCATCTTCGCCTTGATGAGACTGTGGCCTGTCTTGTAGTAGAAGGGCTTGGCCCCTAGTTTCTGGAGCTCCTCGAACAGTGTTTTACTGCACTTTACCTCCACGATGGCCATGGACCCCGGGTAGCGAGGGAGGATCTCCCGCCAGAAGAGCACCTGGAGGATGTCCCCCCACACGATGTGGCCCTGGTCATCTACGACCCCCAGCCTGTCGCCATCCCCGTCGTAGCTCACACCCAGGTCTGCGCCCTCACGCCTGACGGTGTCGATGAGATCCCTCAGGTTGGTCACAACCGTGGGGTCTGGGTGGTGATGGGGAAAGGTTGGGTCCGACTCGCAGTACAGGGGAATAACATCGCAGCCCATCTCCCCAAGAAGGCGAACAGCCACGGGCCCCGCGGTCCCGTTGCCGCCGTCCGCAACGACCTTGAGGGGCCTATCGAGCCTTACGCCCGAGGCTATCCTGGCTATGTACTGGTCCTCAGGGTAAGCCTGGCTTGAGCTACCCTCTCCTGAAAGAAAGTCCCCCTCCTCAAGGATGGCCCGGATCCGGAGGATCTCCTCACCGTGAATGGTCCCGGCCCCTAGGTATATCTTGAAGCCATTATCCTCGGGAGGGTTGTGGCTCCCGGTTATCATCACGCCAGCCCTCCTGTGGTACAGGTGGTGAGAGAAGTAGAAGACCGGGGTGATGGTCTCCCCTATGTCAAGGACGTCAAGCCCGGTTGTCACCAACTCCCGGGTCAGTGCATGGCTGAGACGGGGGGAGTGGGACCTGTTATCCCGGGCAACTATGACGCGATCCTCCCCGCGCTGGCGGAAGTAGGTGCCCATGGCCCTGGCAAGCCTCACCATCTCATGGCCGGGGAAGTCCCTATCTGCCTTTCCGCGAATGTCGTACATCCGGAAGACGTGGCAGTTCATGTTCTTACCTCTCCACCCGCATGGCTGCTGCGGCCGTACCTGTCCTCGAGCCTCACCACGTCATCCAGCTCTGGTGTGGAGATCTCCAGGATGGTCAGGTCCTTGCTGGCCTGGACCCTGTGGGCTGTTCGGGGGGATATAGTAACCACCATGGGAGGGGTTATCTCAGAGACCTGCCCATCCATCTCTATTTGGCCAGACCCAGCAAGGAAGAGCATGGTCTCGTGCTTGTGCTCATGATACTGAAGGCTCAGGGCTTCTCCCGCCTTGACCTGGAGTATCTTGCCCGCATAGTGGGGCGTCACGCTCCACCACACCTCTTTGCCCCAGGGCTTCTCAGCCACGTGACATCCCCCGCTCAATGCCTTGCAGAGGTCTCCCACCACCAGATTGGGGACCCCTGTTGGACGCTCCTGGAAGGCCCCCAGGCCGCTCTTCCGGAGGTGGCTGAGGACCTTCTTCAGGTCACAGGCTCGTCTCTTGGAGGCAACGAACACCACATCATCAGTATCCACTACGATGGCATCCTCCAGCCCCAATGTGGCCACGAGGCGGGACGGGGAGCTGGACTTCACTATGCTACCCTTGGTGTCCACCGAGAGCACCTGCCCAATGAGGCGGTTGCCGTGGGCGTCCCCAGGGAGCACACGGTCCAGGGCACTCCAGCTCCCCAGATCGTCCCACTGGAAACGAGCGGGGATAACCCACACGTTGCTGGCCTTCTCCATCACGGCGTAGTCGATGGAGGCATTAGGCAGGTGGCCGTAGGAGTTCCACACCACCTCGGCAAAGTCCTCCCGTCCCACCGCCGCTTCAATTGGCCTGATGCCCTCGGCCAGCTCGGGAAGGTGCCGGGCAATGGCATTCTTGATGGCATCCACAGTCCACACGAACATGCCGCTGTTCCAGAGGTACCGGCCCGAGGCTAGGTAGCCCTGGGCTGCCTCCATATCTGGCTTCTCGATGAACCTCTCCACGTTTGTGACACCGGGCAACCCTGGGGTTTGCTGGCCCCCCACCAGGATGTAGCCGAATGCCGGCTCAGGCCTGGTGGGCTTGACCCCGGTTGTCACCAAGCCGCCCATGGCAACGGCCGCTTGGATCCCCAGGCTCATGGTCTTTACGAACTCGTCGTCCCCCATGATGAGGTGGTCAGAGGGGAGCACCACCATGACTGTAGAGGGGTCAACAGACTCAAGGCAGCAGGCAGCCATGGCTATGCAGGGAGCGGTATCCCTGCCCACCGGCTCGCAGAAGACATTCCTGCGGGGCAGATCTGGTACCTGGCTCCTGAGGACATCGTAGTGGGCCCTGCCAGTGAACACCAAGATGTTCTCGACGGGTGTGAGCAGCAGGGCCCGCCTGAAGGTATCCTGGATCATGCTGGTCTCTCCAAGGATCTTCAGGAACTGCTTTGGCCTGTCCTTGCGGCTCAAGGGCCAGAAGCGTTCGCCGGAGCCTCCTGCCATGATTACCACGGCAACTCTCACAGGGGATCACCTGGCCTCTTAGGTCATTTTGGGGGGAGTCGATATCCCTCCTTCCGGTGTGCCTTCTCTCAGAGCGTCAGATGGAGAAGAACTTGGGTAGTACCAGTGTGCCTGTAAAGACCGGGATTCAACCCTGGATGGCACAGGGTCATGCCGCGGGCGTGATGGTTGATCGTTTCCCACCATTCACCCATATTGCCTAGCCGGTGGTGTTATGCGGGGGAAGACTATCCCTGGGGGCAAGGTGATGTGAGATGCTGGAACGGGTGACCTGCGTGTGGTGTAGGGGCAAGTTGCTGGCTATTGGTGGGCCATAGGAACTAGGCCGCGTGCCCGGTCAGGCACCACGGCCCGTCCAGAGACTCCCCATCCGGGTTTATCCCTGCTTCATTCCCTCGATTATCTCCTCGACTTCCTCTTCGCCCCTCCTGTAGAGCTCCTCCTCATCCGGTGCCAAGTGCTTGAGGAGCCTGAGGAACTCACCGGCGTGGACGCGTTCTTCATCGGCAATGTCCTTGAGAACAGCCTGGGACAAGGGATCATCCGTGGATTCGGCCAGCTGCATGTACAGTTGCACGGCCTCGTACTCAGCAGCCACCATGAACCGGATGGCCCTCACCAGCTCCTCATGAGTGAGCTTACGGTCATGTTTAAGACCTGAGAAAGGCGCTCCAAAATCAGGCACGCTCTGAACCTCCCTACTCAACTGGGTTTGGGGACGCCTGATACCTTACACACCAAGTCCCGATCTTCCTTCCTTAGTATGCGTACGCAAGGTTCAAGTAATCTATGTGCTAGCGCACTAGCGCAAGTATAGTAGTACGCTACTTGTAGAGAGGGGAAGGGCTCATCACCTGCACGGTGACATCGTAAGCGAGGTACGCTACACAGGCAAGACCTCGAAGGTAGCCGGGTGATAGCCATTAGGGTTCTGGTGACGGCCACTGTTTCTTGGAAATAGCGGTTGAGTGTCCATGCCGCCACAGGTTGCGTATTCCGCACCAAACCGGCCGCCTTTCTCGGTGGATGGCGGCGCCACCCCATTTGGGATTTAGACCGGCCAACTTGACTGATCCCGGCCACCCGGATATATTATCCATAACAATCCGCGTCGCTTCGCTCCGTCCCGGCGAAAACTCCGGAACAGATGGCCGGTTTCACGGGAATCTGCAACAACTTGCCTAGGCTTTACACCAACTACTTTGAGCCGGTAATGGTCCTTGAACGCAAGGAAAGGCAGGGCTCAAAGGTGAAGAAAACGTGCAACAAAGTCCAAACACCATACCAGCGAGTCGCGGCCCACCCCAGTACCCCTCTAGAGGCCAAGACAACGCTTACCGAACTCCAGTCAGTTCTTTTACTGCTGGCCCCTTACTATACCTGAATCCAGGTTTGATTGCTTTCTACCTAATGCAACGTTTCCATAAAGTACCTTTCTTGTTGATAAGAATAGAAATAATGAATTTTTTCCATCCATTAACCTTATTATTAGACTCTTTTCCTTTTGGGAAAAAAGGTGTTGAATTCTGAAACCATAATTATGTATAATGAGTAATGAAGCTTAAGGAGGAGGAAGAGATTGACTATATCATTTAAGAAATCATTCTTAGGATATAAACCTGAAGATGTGCATAATGAGATTAAGCGTCTTGACATTGCATATGAGAAAGAAACAACTGCTTTGCAGGCTGAGATTGAAAAAACAAAGAGCGAATTGGAACAAGTTGAAACCGAAGTTACAACCCTGCAGTTAAAATTGGAAAACTATATAGCCCGCGAGCAATCTATTGTTGAAGTAATGGTATTGGCCCAGAAGAAAGCGGTGCAGCTTGAGGAAGATGCCCGCCGGCAGGCAAAGGCCATGTTGGAGTTGACAGAAAAGGAACTCTTGGAAAAAAGACAGGAATTGGAACGGTTGCAGGAAAAGCTGGCCCTTTTTAAGCAGGAGTTTAAGGAGCTGCTCGACGGGTACCGCTTTTCCATTGAAAATGTAGGCACTTTACCTAAAGAACCTGCGCCCCAGCTGACGTTGTTAGAAAACGAGAGAGCAACGGAGGCGATCAAAAGTATACTGCGTAAAAGGGTTGGTTCCTGAGGGGGCGAGTCGCCATTACTCCAAGCCATACAAGGTTGCTTTCCTCCTCCTCTAAGTCCCAAAAAGAATTAAAAGAAGAATTGCGCAACTTGCTCGAAAAGAAACGATTGAGCGAAGGAAAAAAAAGGAATCTGCTCGCATCAATTGAGGATAAGACAAAGGAAAGCCAAGACATTGAAGTGGCAATTCTCAAGGCCGATGAACTTGCCCAGGAGATTGAGAAAAAAGCCAATTTTGAAGTGGAACGTATCTTGGCGGAGGCAGGGGCGAGGGTTGCACTCACCAAAGCCAATCTAACCCTGATAGAAAAAGAAATAGTGCAGGCTAAGGAAGAGCTCTCCTTTTATCAAAGCCTGGTTTATGATACCACAGCAAGCGAGGTGGGGGAAGAAAGCGATTATGTCGATGCTGGGGCAGTAAGGGAGGGCAAGGGGGTTCCCTCCGCCACGCAGGTGGGCGGTTTTTTTGTTGATCCTTCAGCCTACACGATCCAGCTTGTTTCTTTCCTCAACGCGCGGCACTATGTTATCCTTGACGGAAATCAGGGGCCGATCCATGCCCACTCCTGGCAGATCCATACTAAGATTAAAATACCTCCCGAAAAAAGCGAACTGATACCTTTTGCCAAGATCATGGGGTCCATAAACTCAGTTATAGCCTGTTACGAGAAAACATTGCTTAATGAGCAGCACCCTTTTAATCTTTTCCAGCCCGCTACAGAGAACATAGCCATGTTTTTCTTCAACCGTTTTGAGGATATTCTCCTTGAATTTGGCCTGGCACAGGGCAAATTATCTGTATGGGAAACTCCTACGAAGGGTATTGAGGTCGCCCGGCGCAATCCCGAGTTTGACAACATCCCGCTGGATCTGGTCAAAGACGTGGTGGCCACGGCGGCTGCCGGTCCCTCCTTAGACCAAGGGGAAAAAATGCCGCCATCGCCCTCTAGGGGCAAAAAAGATAAAGGGGCGATACGGGAACTCCGCCTTGGCAGACCACCAGGCACCCCTTCAACCAGTTATTCTTATCCTGCCTATCGCTACGCCCTGCATGGGCTGCTCATAACGCTTGTAACCTTCCTTGCTTATTACCAGGTGGTTAACCCTCAGCTCAGGTTGCACTATCCCTGGGGATCCGATACATGGGGCCATCTTTATAAGGCCGAGTTCTTGTTTGAGCAGCTGCTGCAGGGGAATTATTTTCCCCAATTCACCGAATACTGGTATAGCGGTGTCCAGCCATTTCGTTATTGGGCGCCGCTCTCCTACTACGTAATATCCCTGCTGAGATTCATTAGCACCGACATTTTTATGGCCGGCAATTATTATGTTTTTGTGTCCGCCCTCCTGGGAGGTTTGTCCCTGCTTTTTTTTGCCGGCAGGATCGGTATCTGGCCTGCCACACTGGCAGGCGTCATCTGGGCTGTCTGGATCGATAATGTAAGGGTTGCCTTTTCTGAAGGGAACCTCCCCAGGGTATTGTCCACAGCGCTGCTGCCGTTACTCTTCTTTCTGTTTTTGAAATTGTTGGAAGAACGGAAGAAGAACTACTTAATAATACTGCTAACTGTTTTGCTGGTACACCTGACCATCCTCTGCCATGCCATGATGGGGGCAGTATATTGCCTCAGCCTTGCCCTCTTTGGTCTCTTTTTCTGGGCTTTTGGCGGTTGCCGGCTGAGGGATTTAGTGTGGGTTTATTTCGTGACATTTGTCGGTGTGATCTCCGCAGGCTGGTGGCTGCTGCCCAGTTTAAGGGGCGGTATAATTATGATTGATCCTGAAGCTGTCCGTGCTGCTATACAGTTCGTGCCGGCTGCTACCTCCCTAGACCCTTTTTATCGCTTTGTCAACCGGGAAACATTTTACTGGGGCGTCAGTCTGCTATTTGCCTTTGGCGTCTTGCTCTTGGCTTGGCGGAACAGTACGGCCTGGGTAAAAAGCCTTGTGATCTGTAGTTTTCTTCTAATTGTTATTACCTTCCCCTCCATGCGCCTTTTTATTCTGTTGATGCCTTTAAGCCACCTCCTCTGGCCGCTACGCTTCTCCAGTTTTGCTTCGCTGGCGCTAATAATAGGGAGCATGGCCCTCTATCCTTTTAAGGATAAATTCCCGGTGCCCGCTGGCAGCATTAAGAAGGCTGTAATAGTATCTCTCCTTGGCCTTAGTCTCCTGGTTGATTGCTTTTTTTCCCTGCGCTTGCTTGCTTATACAGGGGCGAAATCGTATGTGCTGCTGGAGGGGACGGAGCTGCTGAAGGCAGCGCCCGGATGGCGTATTGCCACCATTGATCTCAGCAGGCTTGGTTCGGCCCCCTCTTACCTCTTTTCTGAAACAGCCGGCAGAGGGCAGGTCTTCGGTTGGGCCTGGCAGGGAGCCACAACTTCCTATAACATTATGCTCCTCAATATGGGTCTCGAGTACCAGTATTACCCCTTTTTATTTCGCTCCTCTGTGTTGCTGGGGGGCACAGACCTGCTGGTTAAAGACGACGTGATTAGCGAACCAGAAGTATTTGCCGATCTGGCCGCAAAAATGGGTTACGAGCAGACTGCAAGTATTGACGGCCTCACCCTCTGGCGCGGGCCGGTTAATCGTCCTTACCTCGTTGTAAAAAAGGATCATACCCTGGTTATCGGCAGGCATGCGGGGACGATCGCCATCCAGTTTCCCAGTGTGGAGGTGGGGCCTTCCCCATATCTGGACAGATATTCGCTGGCAGAATTAATGAGATATCCCAGCATTGTTCTTGCCGGCGCAGAATGGTGGTCAAAGACAAAAGCGGAACAACTCGTGCGTGAGTATATCTCTTTCGGGGGCAAGGTACTTGTTGAGCTCTCCGGGCTGCCGGAAAACATCCTGGCCAAACAGCCGGAGTTTCTCGGTATCTATGGCGAGACAGTTACGCTGAGCGGCCAGCTAGAGCTTTTTGACCGTGGCGGTAGGAGTATTGTATTAGACCCTTTTGTTACGAATGACATGGGAATTTGGATGACATATGTGCCCCAGGGACTGGACGTTGTAGAGGTATACTTTGAATACTATGGCGTAAATGCTCCTCTTTTGGGGTACAAGCTGGTCGAAGGGCAAAAGGTATGGTTTTTAGGAGGCAACCTCTCATATCACACCTTCCTGACCAAGGACCCCGAGGCACTGCGTGTCATTGAGGAGACATTCGGTTATCAGCGGGAATATATGGTTGAGGAGCTGGTTCCCCTGGATGCTTATACGGCTACGGAAAACGGCTACCTGATGCGATACAGTAGCGAACGGGACTTAGATGTGGTCGTCCCTGTCGCCGCGCTGGACGGGATGAGGGCGGAGATCGATGGGAACCCATGGCCTCATACTACATTTGAAAACCTTGTACGTATGGAGCTGCCTGCGGGTGAACATGAGATTGCTGTCATATTGGAACGGACCCCCGTTTATCTGTGGGGCCTTGTACTCTCCCTTGTTTCGCCAGCAGTGCTGCTTGGCGGTTTGGTGTTTATAAAAAAACGGGATAGAGATGTGAAAAAACATGGGCAAGTTACCGCATAGAATAGCCGTTTTCCTGGCTGCCCTTATCGTAACAATATATTTCCTGCCTTCTGGCATGCTGTTTGTGCAAGATATACAGATAGATGGCCAGTTACAGGAGTGGCGGGGCCGGGCCTCGCTTAGCGAAGCTACAGGGAAAGGAGCCAACCTTTTTGCATCGTTACACTGGGCCACGAACGAAAACGAAAGGAAGATATATTTTGCGGTAAAACTGCAAAACCCTGCGGCACCAGGAGATCATCTCCTGTGCAGGCTCTTTCTCGATATAGACGATAACGGATCATATACGGATAGGATCGATAAGTATGCGGAGATCTCTTGCATACCCGGTTTTGCAGGGGGCACAGTGGAAGTTAAACTTTATTCCTCCAGCGGGAATCTGATTAATGGGTACGAGGGAATGTGGGGGCAGGAGAGCGACAGCGGCAGGGGCGGCTTTGAATTTTACCTGCCCATGTCCGATCTGAACATTTACCCGGCGCAGCCAATCCGCTTTTATCTTGCAGCAGCCGGCCTCAGCGCTGACCGCCTGCCTGTTGATGGAGACGTGCAGTGGAAGGTCTTTCCAGTGGTTACCCGAGACAGGTCCGGCATTGCCATTTTTGCCATATGCTGGCTGCTTGCCACAGCGGCCCTCTACCATTACCGCATCTGGCCCCTCTACTATGTCTTGGGCGCTGTGGGCTTCACCATCATTGTTATCCTGGCGGTCAGGGGTACGCTGCTGGAGTACACCATTGAGTACTGGACAGGTATGGTCCTGCACCATATTCTTAATGAATTTGGCATATTGACTTATGTCTTCGATAAATCACCGGGCACGATCCTGGTCTTTATCAAGACAGACAATAGCTGGACCACACTAAATATTGATATTGAAAGTTCAGCCCTATTTGAAATTGCTGTTTTGCTCGGCCTTGTGCTATTCTATCCTGCCTACGGCGCTGGCCGTAAATTGTACTATATCCTCGTGGGCACCGCGACGCTTGGGTTTTTTAACTTGGTGCGCCTCTTGCTCATTACCACCTTAATCTATTGGGGTGGGCGTAGTTTTAACTTCGTGGCGCACACTTTGTTCGGTCGGGTTTTCTTTTTTGCCGTGATTATCGCTCTCTACTGGCATATTTTGACACAGCCTTCCATTAACAAAGTACGGGGAGATGTTAAGCGTGCCTGAAATTCTATGGGAGCGGAGTATAAGCTTGCTCCTCTCTTGGAGCATCTGGTTACTGGCGCCACTGCTGGTGGATGTGTCAGCTATGGCCAAGTGTTTTGCCGGTTTGTTCTTAGACGAAGGGAACAGCGCAAGAACAAAGGGGAAAATATCACGGGGCACAGGCAGTTTGGCTTTTTATCCTTTAGTTACACTGGTTATACCTGTTCACAATTCGGCCGGCACCCTTTACCAGTGCCTGGATTCTATGTACAAGCAGAACTATCCCAAGGAGAAGCTTGAAATCATTTGCGTAAATAACGGCAGCAAGGATGATAGCTTTACAGTGTTCCAGGAATTCCAATACGCTCATGCGGACATAAATACCAACTGGATCTCTATGGAGCGAGCGGGAAAATCCATTGCCCTAAATGCAGGGTTTTATCACGGCAACGGGACATATATGATGAACGTGGATTCGGATACATGGCTGGACAAAAACGCCGTCTTAAAGGCAGTTGAGTCTTTTGAGAATGACGGCTCATTGGCTGCCGCTACTGGGCTTATACGCGTGGATAAAGAAATCGGGGACGGCTACAATTTTGTCGATTTGCTGAATTATTGCGAAGTCATTGAGTATATGCTAGCCTTCAACATAGGCCGCCGTTACCATGGGCTTAGAGATTCTATTTTTACTCTGTCCGGCGCATTTTCCATTTTTCGCCGCGATGTGCTCCTTCAGACCTTTTTATACCAGGACCGGACGGTTTCCGAAGATACGGACCTCACTTTTTGTATAAAACATGCGCAAGAGAAACAACAACGTCGTGTTGGCTGTGTGCTTGACGCGGTGGCTTATGTTGAGCCCATTAATTCCCTTGCCCAGCTGTACGCCCAGCGTTTGCGCTGGCAGCGGGGTCAGATTGAAGCGATAGCAATAAATGAGCAACATGGAATAAGCCTTTTAAGCGACCTCAGGAACTTTGTTGGGCGCATGTTTATCTCAGATCATACGCTGGCGCTGGTTCGTTTTAGCTGGACATTCCTTTTGTTTTTTTTGTATTTTATCGGCTACTCTATCGATACGGTGTTTCTTGCCTTGATCGTATTGCTGGCCTGCTATACCATCCTAGATACGGCTAGCTTTCTTATGGTCTATAAATACAGCCCCAAGCTCTACCGCTGCGAAATGAAGAAAATCTGGTGGATTGTTTTTCTACTGCCTGTATACAGGCACCTCATTTACTGGTTTCGCTTGGCCGGGATTATTACGGTGCTCACAGAAGAGAAAAGCTGGCGAGTGCAATATCCAGTCGACCAGTTAAAGGAGATATTTAGGGGCTATAGACGTCAATTTCGCAGGGCAATAGGTTTGTGAATAACAAATAGGCGGTGAAAAAACTTGAATAGTACTCTAGCCAGCTTATTCATCTCAATCTTCTTGGGAGCATGCGGCCAGATTTTGCTGAAATTTGCGACCCATAATATGGGAGAGAGCAACTTGGCCTGGCCGTCGATCCCCTATACCCTTATGCGAATATTCTGGAATGGCTGGGTTCTTTCCGCTATATTTTGCTTTGTCGCCAGTATGGTCCTTTGGATTAAGGTCATTGCGAGCATGGAGCTTAGTAGGGCCTACCCGAGCGTTAGTATCTCTTATATCATGGTTTTTCTCTTCTCCGTTCTGTTCTTTAAGGAGGCGGTTAGCGGCTCTAAGCTTCTAGGGTTTTCCATGATCCTTGCAGGGGTTTTTTTTCTGCACCGCTGAGCGTCAATATGTTGTTCTGAGAAACTATCTATTGGAGTGATATGTCATGCGGGATGATCTTGTTGCCATAATTCTCCCCATGTACAACGAGGCAGAATCAATTCCTGCCTTACAAAGGATGTTTAAGGAAATCCCATTGCCGCCAGGTTATAGCCCGCTCATCATCATAGTCAATGATGGCAGCAGCGATAACACTCTTGAGCTTGCCACCAAATGGGTATTGGCCGGCAGCAGGGCAATCATTGTCTCCCATACGCAAAACAGGGGCCTGGGGGAGGCGATTATCACAGGTTTCACCGAGGCTATGAAAGCCCGGGCGACCTGTATTGTTACTATGGACGCGGACGCCACTCACCCGGGGGAGATTATCGCCGAACTTGTCGCTAAAATTGGCGCCGGCGCTGATATTGCCATCGCTTCACGCTATATTAAAGGGGGAGGGCAGGACGGAGTGCCTTTCTTGCGCAGCTTTTTGAGTATTGGGGCAAAGATATTTTACCATCTGGCCTTTCCGCTGCGTGGAGTTACAGACTATACAATCAATTTTCGCGCCTACCGCAGTTCGCTTGTCAGCCAGGCCCTCGCCACTGGCAAATGGCCTTTCTTGGCTTCCCGGAGCTTCTCGGCAACGGTGGAGCTGCTCTTAAAACTGGCCCCCTTTGCGGGTACCATCGAAGAAGTGCCGTTTACCGTTAGATACGGGGCCAAAAAAAGCGCCAGCAAGTTAAAAATACTGGCCACCGTCTACGACAGCCTGCGCTTATTGTTTCTGCCGAAAAGAAGGTGTCCCCTTGGCAGAGGGCTACGTATTAGTTAGTTCGACCTGAAAGCTCGGGAGAGTGCCGCTGGTAGAGGGTGAGGCAGGAGTTAGAAGAATAGAGGATCTGAGTAATTTCCGGTTACTGTAACCAGGAATTTGAGGCATCGATGTCAAATCCCCATGTAGAGGGGAGGCGACAGGAAATGTTGGTGCTTGAAGGCTCCAAGAAAGACCAGGTGGATATATGAAAGGCTACTTTACCGGCGCTTTTCTAGTTGGGAGAGGAACTGGAACAAGTGGACAGGGTGCTGAGGGACCAGCGGTTCTTGGAGCCGTTTTTTAGAAAGATGCAGGAGTCCAAGGTCAAGTTACACATGGGCAGACCGTGCGTGCCGGTAGATCAATGCCTGAGGCTTATGTACCTGAAACATGCCTACCAGTTGAGTTACGAAAGCTTGGTACGGGAGGTTTCCGACAGTATAAAGTGGAGAACGTTTTACGGTTTCTCTATGGCGGATAAGCTGCCTGACCCGGGTACGCTGGTGAAACTGACAAGAAGTTCGGGCCCGAAGTGGTAAAGCAGCTTAATTTCAATGATCTCGTGGTGCAGAAGGCTAAAGAGGAGAAGGTGCTAAGGAGTCTGACGGTGCGCGTGGATACCACGGTGGTGGGAGCGAACATACATCACCCGACGGATGCAAGTCTTTTGCTGGATGGCATAAAGAAGATAACCCGGGTGGTGAAGAAGTTAGTAGACCTCGGGCACGTCGGACAAGGAGCGCCAAGAAGCGGCTAGTAAAGGTCAATCAAGCGGCCCGGATGAGTAAGAAGGGCTTTATGGAGAAGATCAACGGGCTCACCCAGGAAATTGTGGGGATCGCGCACGCGAGACGATGAAGGCTGCCCGGACTGGCCTGGATGAAGCCAGGCGGAGATTGGAGGAACTGGGTAGTAAGGCCGGGTACCAAGCCCACCGGGCAGTCACTGTGCTGAATTGGACGATGTGCCTGGCGGAGCGACTGATCCAGCAGGCATGTGAGGTGATAAAGGGGAACCGGAGATCATGTTCATGAGCATGGCGCAAGGCCAATCGTGAAAGGCAAGGCGGGGAAAAGGACGGAGTTTGGAAGGAAGGTCTGCATCACTGAAACCAAAGGAGGGGTTCGTTAGCCACTATGAGGTCAAGGGGGAACCTGCCTGACGGGGAGATTGTAATCGATGCGGCCAAGGGACATGAAGAAAGCACCGGGTCTCTTCCCAAGACCCTGACGGCGGCCCCCGGGATGAGCGGGATAAAGCCTTGAGGAAGAGTCAAGGGACATTGGGGTCAATAAAGGAACGGACGGAGGTCCAAAGAGCGGCGACTTTTGGAGGCAAAGCCCTCCTTCCGCCGGACCATGCGCTGGCGAGGGGGGATTGAAAGAAAGAGTCTCATGGACGGCCTTGATGGAACACAGTGCTGGGTGAGGCTTGGCATCCTGACCCACAATATCACTCGTCTTGCCAGCCTCAGTCCGGCTACATAGCCCCAACTCACCAAAGTGAGGGGATAGGGCATGTGGTAGGTATCAACACCAATGCCCTTTCGTTAGATCGAACCAGCTAGGAATACACTGGTTTTGCAGGAGACTAATATGTCCGCTCCTAAACAACAGGAAGGTCTTATTAAATCAAGGCTAAAGCTAGACGCCGCCGTAGCTTGCTGGTGTTATCTTGTTCCTGCTTTGGCAATCGCCTGCACCGCTGTCATCTGGCCTCTCCTTAGCGCTTCCAACGAGCTTTTTCCATATGGCATTGACACAATGGGACATCTGACCAAAGTTGCATACCTGGCAGAACGCTGGCGGAACCTGCAATTCTCTGATTGGTTTCCAGGATGGTACGCCGGTGCAACTGTTGTTCAATACTATCCTCCCTTGAGCGTCTGGGTTGGTGCTTTAGTGCAGATGCTAACAGGGAATATCATGCTTACCTTTAAGATTCTGATATGGAGTTGCCTATTCTTGGGAGGAATATTCACTGCCAAGCTTTCAAAAAAGCTCGGCGGAGACGATGTTGCAGCGTTATGTTCCGCTTTTCTCTATACCCTTGGACATTATACCCTTTTTACTGTTTTTAATGATGGCACATTAGGAAGGGCGATTACCATCCCCCTTTATCCCCTGCTTTTTTATAAGATGCTAAGTTTGGGCGAAAGACCGGCAAAAGGAACCTTGTTTTACTGTTCACTGCTTATTGCTTTAATGATCCTGGCCCATGCAATGCATGCATATCTTCTATGTATAGGGATTGGTTTGTTCTACCTGATCTGGTGTTTACAATGGCATAGGCCGTGGAACAAAGTGGTAATGGCTGCAGAAGTCCTCTTGGTCGGTGTAACATTAACCGGCTATTGGTCTGTACCTGGAGTAACGCAGTGGGAAACTTCAGGTGTTCCATGGCTCCCAGCAGGCATAGCCCAGATTT
Organism: Bacillota bacterium; assembly: GCA_040754315.1. NCBI lineage: Bacteria > Bacillati > Bacillota > Bacillota bacterium. Next base: position 1,977 of record JBFMCS010000008.1, on the reverse strand, counting down.
TTGTAATTACGATAAGAGATTTATTAGTTCCCAGCTTTTCCCCGGTTATATCTTTTCCTGCATATGCCCTTGCTTTATTGGGTGCGCTACTGGGTTATTATCTAATTGAGCGAACGTTTATCTGGTTAGGCCTTGTTCTTATGTGGATAGTAACGACTTCTTTAGCTATTGGAGATAATAATCCGCTTTTTTCTCTTTTGCCAATGAAGGATAGCCTTGCGCCTGTGCGTTTCTTAAACGCGGCAGACTTACCTGCGGCATTATTGGGTGGGTTTTTAATTAAAGGCTTTACTCAGTGGACAATAAGAAACTATAAACCATGTAGAATGAGTAAATTTCTTGGGTTGATTATTGGAGTGCCACTATCGTTATTTATTGTTTTTTCTTCTGCACTTATTCCGATAAAAGAACCTACGGATTACGTCCATATGAGATATTTAATAAGTACCATACCCAATTCCGGCAGTAATCCATTCCAGAATGGACGTATTGCTGCTGAACTTCCCGACACGGGCAGTGAGTCGGCTTTCTTCCCCGTTAGCTACGGCTTAAACACAATATATGGCTGGAATATTGAGGGAACAGCGCATGCGCAAAGAATCATTAAACACAACATTTCTTACGACGAAGATTATCTTGATTATATCCTGCGAAATTGGTATTTACTAAACGTCCGGTCATCTATTTTAGATCAAAGATTTGGTCACCTGAAGAATATTTCGACTTACATTGAGGAATTGGGATGGTCATTACATGCAAACAGTAATGGTACAGCTGTATTTACTTGGGATTACCCCTCCACCTACCTTATGAAACTCCATTCCGATGTGCTTGTCATTGGAAGAAGCAGCTATTACGTGGCGCGGCTCTTTCCCTGGGTAAGCGAGGGGAGGGCGCCGAATCCTTTGGAGTATGACGAGGCGTATATTGACCTTTTTGAAGTTATCTATCTCTATGATATCCCCGGACTTAATATTGCTGAGCTAGAGAAACGCATTGAAGGATGGCTGCGTAAAGGGAAGACCGTCATTTTGGACCTTTCGGCAACGGATAAGATTCCGGAGATATTTGGCGTGTGGCACTTTGAGAAGCCTGTGAATGGGGTAGTAAACCTTCTGCCCACAAGCGATAATCTTAATATATATAGCGAAGATGTAATTGTTAAATTAAAAGAAGGAAGAGGGGCGTTCTATAAAAAACTGGACAGGGTATTGCTTACTTTTTACGGCGATCAAGGGGCATATGCCGCCGTAGGTGTAAAAGAAACCGCGCAGGGAGAGATCTATCTTACGGGGCTGCATGTACCAAGGCTTATCCAGCCTGAGTCTAAGGAAGCAGCGCGTCTGCTCTTAGAGCCGTTACTAGACCTGGGGAAACCTAGGAAAGGGATAACCCCTGAACCTTTCGAGACGATATGGACTCACTGGGATCACAAAGGTGTCTCCTTTGCGTATGAAGCAAAGGAAACAGAGCCGATAATTGTTTCCGTTACCCATACCCCGCGCTGGCACGCTTACCTTGATGGCGAACCTATCCCTGCATACAGGCACGAGGATCTCGTCCTTCTAATTCTTCCGCCGGGGAAGCACACAGTCACCATGCATTATGGGGCGAGCGCTGCCGTGTATACAGGTTGGTTTGTGACTATACTGGCTGCAGGCTGGCTGCTGTGGCGGGGTAGGCGGCTGCATCAGGCCTAATTTTAAACTCTAACACATCTTCCGCACACTTAATACGAACGCTAGAATGAAACTGATCCACTTGGAGGTGTTGCGCTGTCGTTGTTATACGATAAAGACAGTACTTAACCAATAAGGGAAAATGTCAGTATGGGAGAACTGACATTGACCCTGTCAGCAACAGGTTTAGAATCCCCAAAAGGAGCAGAATGAAATTCCCCACCCCCCATCAAAGAGGGAACATCAATACCGGTGAAGGTGGAGGTGTTCCCAGTGATAGGGAGTGGGGAATGGTTGG